>CAINDO010000432.1 GCA_903847385.1 uncultured Myxococcales bacterium | reverse complement strand
CGATTGCGTGGTATGGTCTGCCCGCCGTGGCCTACCGAGCCTGTTATCATTGCGAACTGCTGTTCGACGTGGACGACTCCCCGTCGGGCGGCATGCCGTGCCCGCAGTGCGGGCAGCCGCTCGAGCCCTATACGCCGCCGGACGAGCAGGCCCTCGAGAGCGAGCTCTACGGCGAAGAGGCCGAGGCCCAGCAGTCCACGCTGCTCGGCGAGGCCGTGCCCGCGCCGGTGAACCCGGCCATCGTGGCCACGCACGCCTTCGACGGCCTGTCCTCGGCGGTGCGCGAGCAGCTCGCGGCGCGCCAGGCCAGCCTGAGCAGCGAGATGGCCCAGGCCCGCCCCACGGCCCAGGTGCCCACGCCCGCGCCGCAGCTCGACCAGCTCCCCGGGGGCAAGGGCCCCAACGCCACCCGCATCCTCGACGTCTCCGGCAACCAGGCCGCCATCGAGGCGATGGTGGCGGACGTCCGGCCGCCGGTGATGGACGAGCCCGAGCCCCAGCGCACGATGGCGATCGACACGTCGGCCTCGCCGCTGGCGCCGCCCACGGCCTCGCAGGAGGCCCGCTTCGGCAACGTCTCGGACAAGGTCAGCGGCCGGCACACGCGCATCGAGGGCATCCCCGTGCTGGACGCCCCCGTGCCACCCCCCACCTTCTCGCCCGTGGACACGCCGCCGCCCGTCAAAAGGCCGGAGCCGCCCCCGCCGCTGGAGCCGATCGGCCCGCCGGCGCCCTCGCCCCGGGCCACGCAGCCCCCGCCGCGCACCACGCAGCCTCCCCCGCGGGCGAGCGGCGACATCCGGCGCACCGCGTCCATGCCCGCCGTGGGCGTGCCGCAGCCCACGCTCGCCCCGGCGCCCGTGTCGACCGCGGCCCGCGCCCCCGCCGGCAGCGGCTCGAAGAAGGGCCTGATCATCGGCCTCGTCGCGTTCGTCCTGCTCGGCGGTGGCGGCGCGGCGGCCTTCTTCCTCACCCGCGACAAGACCCCCGCGGCGCCCGTCGGCGAGCCCGCCGCCGAGCCCTCGGGCGCGCCGGGCAGCACCGCGGCCGAGGCCACGGGCGACAAGCTCGCCACCGCGCTCGGCGACGCCCAGGCGGAGCTGCCCCGCGCCAAGGGCGGCGATCCGATCATGTCGGACGCCCCGTTCCTGGTCGGCGGCCCCGAGGGCCTGTCCACCAGCTTCGGCGGCGTGCCGGGCCTGCCCTCGCTCACGCTGCCCGAGCCCCAGATCGACAAGGACGCCGGCGGTGAGTGGGTCAAGCCGCTCAAGTCGATGCTCGAGGGCAACCTCGGCGGCAACCCCGGCCGCCTCGTGATGGCCCTGGACTACCGCGCGGACGCCCGCACCGCCATCCGGCTCGTCTACTCGGCCCACAAGGCCGGCTTCCGGCAGTTCGGCCTCGGCGTCGATCGCGGGGGGGACGGCCGGGCATCGCTGGCGTTCACCCTGCAGCCCTCGGGCGTGCCGCTGCCCACGGGCGGCGCGATGATCATCAGCGTCGGCAGCATCAGCGTGAAGGTGGACGCCCAGGACGCCAACGGCACCGTGCTCAGCGACGGCGTGGCCGTGCCCCACAAGGACGCCGGCGGCACCCGCCCGGACCTCGACGGCGTCGTCGCCCGCATCCAGACCATCCTCGCGGCCCAACCCTCCGTGAAGCGCGCGCTCATCTATCCCAATCCGGAGATGACCATGGAGCAGCTCGCCAGCGTCGTCGACCGGGTGTCTTCCCTGAACGGGAAGCCCCTGTTCTCCGAGGTCTCGCTGGCCATTCGCTGATCCTGGCCTCCGGCGTCCCGCCCGAGAGGAGGCTCCGTATGCGCCTGCCCTTTTCCCCGTTCGTGCTGCTCGCCCTGACCGCCTGCGGCGGTTCGCCCCCGCCGGCCCCGGCGCCGACGGGCCCCTCGACCTGGGCCGCGGTGGCGCCCCCCGCCGGCAACCCGCCCAAGCTGAGCGCCGCCAAGGTCTACCAGGTGGCCCACACCGGCGCCCTGCCCGGGGTCGACGCGCTGGAGTCGACGCTGGCAAAACTCGGCCTCGTGGCCGACGTCGGCGACGAGGCCGAGGGCCGCGTGATCGAGTCGCAGGGCGTGCGGTGCTCCGTGCAGCCCACCCCCAAGCTGGGTGACGACGTCCTGCCCTCGCCCAAGATCGAACCCGAGTACGCCCGCTGGGGCCTGACGATGGCCGAGGCCGAGCAGCTCGCGGCGTCGACGACGACGGCCGAGATCTCCTGCAAGCCGTCGACCTCGGCCCTGCTGGGCGCGCAGGTGGCCATCCAGGTCACCGGCGCCGTCGCCAGCCTGACCAAGGGGCTCGTGCGGGATCCGGCCATGGGCAAGTGGTTCGCCCCCGCGGCCTGGGCGCCGCTGTGGGTCGAGAAGCACTTCGCCGTGACCGAACATGTGCGGGTCGACACCACCGGCGATGGACCGCTGCGCGCCCTGCAGACGCACGGCCTGCGCAGCTTCGGCCGCACGGAGCTGGCCATCTACCCGGTGGCCGAGGCGGACGCCCAGGCCCTCGCCGCGCGCTTGATGGTGCTCGCCGACTCCGTGCTGCAGGAGGACGCGCCGGCGCCGGGCGCGGCGTCGAGCCTGGGGCCGGCGAAGTTCGTTTACCTGCCCCCGGACGTGTACGACGCCCACGCCCCCGCCGGGCCGCGGCCGCCCTCCACCCAGGACACGCTGGTGCTCGCCGATCCCAAGGGCGCCCTGAAATCCCAGGCCGCCGTGGACGCCCTGGTGCGCCGCCTGACCGCGGAGTAAGCGCCGTTCCGCAGTCATGGGGAACCCGCCCGCTCACTCGGCCGTCGCCGGCGGCCGATACGCGGTGAGAGGAGTCCGCAATGGCCGCGCCGCTCGAACGATTGAACTCACCCGACAACCTCGGCGCGCATGATCCGTACGCGCTCGTGGGGGAGATCGTCTCCGGTCGGTTCCGCGTGCTGGCGCTCAAACACGCCGGACCCCGCGCCGTCATCTACGAGGTCGAGCCCCCGGGCGTCGGCCAGATGCGCCGCGCGCTCAAGGTGGTGACCGTGGCCGAGGCCCGCGAGCCGGACGTGGCCGAGCGCCTGCGCACGGTCATCCGGGCCCTGCGGGACGCCGACCACCCCAACCTGGAGCGCGTGTACGACGTCGCGCTCCTGCCGGACGAGAGCCCCTTCGTGGTGGCCGAGTGGCTGCCGCAGGTCACGCTCGACCGCGTGCTGGGCGGCCGTCGGCGCCTGCCCACCGAGACGACGCTGGAGATCTTCCTGCGCATCGCCCGCGGTTGCGCGGCGCTGCACGAGCGCGGCGTGGTGCACGGCGACGTTCGCCCCAACCACGTGCTCGTGGAGATGGCCGGCGAGGAGCCGCAGGACGTCCGCGTCGTCAAGGTCACGGACGCCGGCGTGCCCGGCGTGCTCAACATGGGGCCCATGGGCGGCGCCACGGGGCAGGTGGCCTACATGGCGCCCGAGTGCCTCACGGGGCAGGCGCGCTCTCCGGCCTCGGACGTGTATGCGCTGGGCGTGCTGGCCTACCGGATGCTCACGCAGATGCTGCCCTACCGGCCCGAGGATCCCCGCGCGAGCGAGCAGGATCGCGATCCGGTGTCGCGCGTGCGGTGGTTGCATCTGCACGCCTCGCCGGTGCGGCCTTCCAAGCTGGTGAGTGCGGCGGACTTCACGCCCGAGGTCGAGGCGGTGATCGGCCGCGCCATGGCCAAGTCGCTCGGCGAGCGTTTCGTGGACGCGGGCGCCCTGGTCAACGCGCTCGAGGCCGCCCTGGAGGCGCCGGCGACGCGGGTGGCCGGCTCCGTTGCGCTGCCGATGTCCGAGATGCTGGACACCGAGGGCACCGCCCCGGAGATCGTCCCGGGTTCGCCCGCCGACAGCGTCGCCGCCGCGCCCGCAGGGACGCAGCCCGCGCCCGTCGTCGTCGAGTCGGCGAGCGACGTATCGCTCCCGAGCGCGCAGCCGGTGAGCCTGCCCGCGCCCCGCTACTGGGCCTGGGCGCTGGCCGGCGTGGCCACGGGGGCGCTGCTGGCCCTCTTCTGAGCGTCGGCCGGGTCCATCCGGTCGATTTCGCTCGTTTTTCTCGCCGCCGCCGGTCGCGCCGCGGAAGATGCGCCCCCATGCGCATCGACGGCGTCGGCATCGATTTCGGCACCACCAACAGCGCCGTCTCCGTCGCCCTGGCCGACGGCACGGTGCGGGTGGCGCGGTTCCCCGCCTTCGGCGACTTCCTGTCCTACTACCGCTCGGTGATCTTCTTCGAGCCGCCCGAGGCGGGCCGCGCGGTGCCCGGCGTGAAGGCCGGCCCCGAGGGCATGGAGGCGTACATCGCCGGCGAGGAGGGGCGGCTGATGCAGTCGCTCAAGTCCTTCCTGCCGAGCAAACTGGTCACCCGCACGCAGGTCTACAACCGGGCCTACGCGCTCGAGGACATCCTGGGGGCGTTCCTGAAGCGTATGCGGGCCGCGGCGGAGCGTGAGCTGGGGCCGCTGGGTCACCACGCGGTGGTCGGTCGCCCCGTGCGTTTCGTCAAGGACGCGGACGACGACGACCACCCGGACGCCCTGGCCATCGAGCGCCTGCAGAAGGCCTTCGCCTTCGCCGGATTCACCGAGATCGAGCTGGCGCCGGAGCCCGTGGCCGCCGCGCTGGCCTACGAGGCCGCCCACGTGGCCGCCGGGCGCAGCAGCGTGGTGCTGGTGGGCGACTTCGGCGGCGGCACGAGCGACTTCTCCGTGATGGAGGTCGGCGCCGAGCGCCGCGTGCTCTCCACCGCCGGCGTGCCCCTGGCCGGCGACCGCTTCGACGCGCGCATCGTGCAGCACGTCGTCGCGCCGCGCCTGGGTATGGGCACGCACTACCGGCGCGGCCGCCTGGCCGGGGACAAGCCCATCGAGGTGCCCCGCTGGATCTACAAGAACCTGGAGCGCTGGCACCACCTGTCGTTCCTGCGCGCCACGGAGACGATGCACCTGCTGCGCGAGATCGCCGACGGCAGCGACGCCCCGGACCGCATCCAGATGCTCATGTCGCTGGTGCGCGAGAACCTGGGCTTTCACCTCTACCGGTCGGTGGAGCGCACCAAGGTCGCGCTGTCGTCGGAGACCTCGACGCGGCTGGTCTTCGACCACGCGGACGTGTGCATATCGGCGCCGGTCACCCGCGCCGACTTCGAGGGCTGGATCGCCCCGGAGCTCTCGCAGATCGAGGCCGGGATCGAAGAGTCGCTGACCTCGGCGGGGCTGGACGCGCGCGACGTCGACCGCGTGTTCCTCACGGGCGGCACGGCGTTCGTGCCGGCGGTGCGGCGCATCTTCGAGGCGCGCTTCGGAGCGGCCCGGCTGTCGGGCGGCAACGAGCTCACCAGCGTGGTGTACGGCCTCGCCGAGGTCGCGCGCCGGCAGCGGGTGACCGCCGCGCAGGCTCAGCCGGGCTGACGCCGCAGCGTGCCCTCGACGGTCACCTCGACCGTCTGGAACATCGGCGCATCACCGATGGTCGGCAGGGGGATGCCGAAGTCCTTGGGCGCGAGGTCGAACTTCACCTTCAGCGCCATCGTGTCCCCCTGCGGCGTGACCGTGCCGCGGAACACCCGCTCCACGGTCACCCCGTGGCAGGTGAAGCGGGCCTTCAGGCTGACCTCGACGGGGCCGGGTTTCGTCGTGTCCAGCGGGGCGACGAGCTTGCCCGTCACGACGGCGAGCTGGTAGGGGAAGGTCGGCTTGCCCGCGGCGTCGGCGGGGCCGGGCTTCTCGGACTCCAGGTAGCTCTCGTTGAAGTGCGAGCGCAGGAGGCCGTTGGTGAACTCGAAGCTGGACATGGCCACGCTGCCGACGAAGCCGCCCTTGCCGTCGTAGACGAAGGTGCCGACCTGGCTGGTGGCGTCGATGGCCTGCATGGGGCTGTCGGCGTGGAACTTCACCGTCCCCTTGTCCGTCAGCCAGACGGCCGGGGTCTGCGCGGCGGCCGTCAGCGACCACGACAGAGCGAGCAGAAGAAGAACGGCGAGTCGCATGCCGGCCGCCCGCTCAGGGCTTGGCGCTGAGCGTGGCGTCGACCACCACGCTCACGGTCGCGCCGATCTCCTTGTCGCCGAGCTTGGGCAGCGGCACGTTGTACTCCTTGGGCGCGACGTCCAGCTTGGCGGCGACGACCAGGTCCGTGCCCTTCACGGTCACGGTGCCCTTCACGACGACGTCCTTCGTGATCCCGTGGAAGCTCAGCTTCCCCTTGAGCGCGACCTCGTGGCTGCCCTCTTTCGAGACGTCGATGGGCTTCTCGAGCTTGCCCGTCAGCGTGGTGAACTTGTTGGGAAAATTCGGCTCGCCCTTGGCGTTCTTGGGGCCGGGCTCGTTGACCGCCACGTGGCCGGTCTGGAAGTTGGTCTCCATCTGCGCGTTCTGGAACTTGAACGAGGCGACGGGGACCGTGGCCGAGAAGTCACCGGTCTGGGCGTCGTAGGTGAACGCGCCCTCGGTGCTGGTGGCGTCGATGGCCTGCATGGGCGTGTCGGCGTGGAAGGTCACGCGGGCGCGATCCGTGGCGAACTGGTGCGCCGGTCCGGCGGCGAGGGCGGTGCCGGCCAGGGCGAACACGAGGCCGAAGGCGGCGGACGAGAGCAGCGGACGAAACTTCATGGGACCCTCCCGGGGGACTGAGTGGCAGGTCGGAGACGCGGGGTCTCCATGGAAAAAATGGGCACGGCGCGGCGTCGAGCAACGTCCGTGGGGCCTGGACTTGATCTGGATCCGGGACTTTTCACAAGTCCACGTTCGCGTTCAAGTCCAGGACGAGGGGGGTGGCGCCGCCGGTGCGGATCTCGTCGATGAAACCGGCGAGATCGCAGCCCGGCAACTCCACGGCGGGCAAGTCCAGCGGGCCGAAGAAGAGGTCCCAGTGGCAGGGGATCACGTACTTCGGCTTGAGCAGGCGCAGGGCGGTCTCGGTGTAGCCGGGGCGACCCCGGCGCCCGATCGCGCACAGGCACAGGACGTCGCAGGGCTGGTCGGCCAGGGCGGTGTCGATGAAGTCCGCCGAGTCGATGTGCACGAGCGTCGGCGCGCCCGGTGCCCTCAGCTGCCAGTTCAGCACGTGGCCGTGCCGCAGGTGCTGCATGCGGGCCGGCCAGGGCGGCGGCGCCGTGATGTCGCCGGCCAGCGGGATGCGCCCGAAGTACACGCGGCCGTGTCGCGAGGGCAGGCCCCGCGCGGTGAACGGGCCCGTCTCCAGGTCCTCGTCCCCGGCGGTCTCCACCAGCTGTGACTCGGGCAGCCCGGCGGCGCGGCCGACCATCACGGCCGAGCTCGAGCCGATGAGGCGGGCCCCCGTGCGGCGGCACAGGTCCGGCGCGTCGAGGATGTGGTCGTGGTGGGCGTGGCCGATGAACACGTCGTCCGCGCGGGGGATGTACCGCTCGATCGCGGCGAGATCCGGCACGAGCGGCCCGGAGACCGTGCCCAGGGCCGAGGTGCGCGTGACGTAGGGGTCGAGCACGACCGTGTGGCCTGTGTCGCGGTGGGTGACCACGAAGCCGGCGGTGCCCAGGTAACGCAGATTGAGCGTCGGGGCCGGGACCTCGGGCGAAGGGGTGCACAGCGCGCGGTCGAAGGGCCGCATGAGCGCGCGAATGGCGGAGTCGAGCATGGTGGTGCCGGCGCGTCCGAATCAGGGCAGGCGCGCGAGCTGCGCGGTCAGGCCGGGGAAGGGCAGGTCGGCGGGGTCCTCGAACGAGAGCGTCTCCCGGATGCGGCGCAGGGCGTCCGTGCTGTCGAAGCCGGCCAGGTCCGAGGGGAGCGCGGCCAGCACGCGGTCCACGGCGTCGCCGCCGGCCTGCTCGGCGTCCGTGGCCGGGTGGGCCAGGGGGAAGATCGTCACGGCGCCCTCGGCGGTGTACTCCAGCACGGCCGTCGAGTCGTTGCACACGCCGAGCTGCCCATAACCCAGCGCGGGCAGCGCGGCCCCGGCCTGCGTCCACTTGCGGCGCAGATCGGCGGCGGTGACCATCAGCTGCACGATGGCGTCCCGGTCGGTCTCGCTGTCGTAGGTGTAGCGCGTGCGCTCGCCCGTCCAGCGGGGCCGGGCGCCCTCGACGGCGCGGAAGCTCACGCCGCCCGACACGCCCATGTAGTACATGAGCGTGGCGTTCACGACCGGTCCATCGACGATGATCGTGTGGTGCGTGTGGGGCGCGGGCACCTTCAGGGTCTCGCCGGCCGAGTCCGGGATGCCCGTGTCCACCCAGACCGGCGACTTGATGGGGTCGCCGCGGTAGCTCAGGCCCAGGAAGTCGGCGAAGTACCGGTTGTTCTGGACCGTGATGTGATGGCCGGCGTCCATCAGGGCCGTGAAGGCGTCCTCGACGCTCTCGTAGCGCGTGGGGCCGTTCACGACCGCGGAGCCGTTCTCCAGCGCCAGGTTGTTCAGCACGTTGGCGAAGTCCTGCGCGCGCTGGAGCGTGCAGTCGTCGAACGTGTAGTCCGGGGCGCTGCCCGTCTGCAGATCCGGCAGGCTCGGGTGCAGGGGCGCCAGGGACGAGCGCTTCGGGTGGCAGTTCTCGGTCAGCAGAGCCTGCAGATCGAACGTGACGGCGGCGGGGGCGGGCACGGGCTCGCCGGGCCGCTCCAGCAGCGCCTGCGCGGTGCCGATGGCGGCGAGCGGCACGCTGGGGAACGCCTCGGGCAGGGTGGGGGCGCTCAGGGCCGCCTCCGCCTGCGCGCGGATCGCCGCGGCCGTGTCCGCGTCCGGGAACAACGCGCCGATGCCCTGGGACACCATCGCCTGAAGCTGCGCCGGGCCCTGCTGCGCGGAGACCTCGGCGAAGACCTCGGCCAGCGTCCACTCGTGGGGCGCGCAGTTCTCCAGGCACTCCACGGTCAGCGTCACGTCGCCCGCGGTCGTCGCCTGCTGGTGGAACAGGCCGTAGGTGCCCGCCTGGACGCGGTACGCCCCGGCGGCGGGGAGCGTGACCTCGAGCTGCGCCGTGCGATCGCTCGTCGACACGTCGTCGGCGTAACCCACGACGGTGCCCGTCGCGTCCGGCAGGGGGCCGTCCACGGCCAGGTAGGGGTCCGGACCCGCGCTGGCGTTCGCGGACGTCAGCGTGAGGCGCAGGCGCGTGTTGCCGTAGCCGCGCAGGCGCCAGGCGAGCGCGCGATCGGTCAGCGCGCCCTGCCGCACGACGGGCTGCCCGGGCGCATGGGGCGTCTCGAAGCGACCCTGCTCGGCCACCGCCGGCGTGCCGTCCGCCTTGCCCGAGAGGTCCGGCGGTGCGGTCGACTTGTCGTCGTCGCCCGAGGCGCCCGAGTCGGTCGCAGCGTCGGTGGCGGCTTCGCCGCAGGCGGACACGGCCGCGGCACAGAGCGTGAGCGCGGTGAGGACGAGGGCGGTGCGGCGGCGCGGCAGGGCCATCGGGCAACTCCTGTGCAAGGCGGCGCGAGCCTATCACAAGACCCGCGCCGCACCCTCGCCGCGTTTGGCTGCCGCATTATCGGGGTTGGCCCGGTCGGGCTCGCGGACCTCATGTCGGGCCCCGCGGGGACGATGCAAAGGTCGGAAGACAGGCAGCGAAAACGACACCGAATCAACCGGACTGGAGTCATCGATCATGAACATTTCCTCCGTCGCGGCCAGCGCATCCCCGGCGCTGGCGCCTCGCCCATGGGGATCGAGCCCGGCCGATCTCGAACCGCCCCGCCCCCGTCCGCAGAGCGCCCCGCCGGGCATCTCCGCGGCGGGTGAGGTCTTCGGGCGCCTCTCGGCGCTGCAGCAGTCCGACCCCGAGAAGCTGAAGAGCACGGCGTCGGAGCTGGCCTCGGCCCTGCGCTCCGAAGGGCAGAAGTCGGGCGGGTCGCTCATCCAGGCGCTCGGCAAGCTGGCCGAGGCGTTCGACAAGGTGGCCGCCTCCGGTGACCTGGGCGCGCTCGCCCCGCCCCCGTCGGCGCCGCCCCCGCAGGACGCCCGCGGCGCCAGCGCCGGGGCCTATGCCCGCCAGGGCCCGCCGCCCAACGCCGGCGACGTGCAGGCCATGCAGCAGGCCATGAGCTTCGTCGCCTCGCGGCTCGGCGTCACCTGACGCACTGGCGGGCGCGGTCGCCACCGTGCGCGCCGCATGCCCGCCCGCGCCGGGGTCGCCCGACCCCAGCGTGTCCCGCGGCCGGTCTCCGCACCGCCTGCCGCGCCGATGGCACATCCCTTGCGAGCGCGCGAGTCCATGCGCACCCGCAACCTGAGCACTCTCTCTGTGGCGAGCCGATGGGTCCAACGGCTCGCCTTCGCGGCGCTGCCCCTGGCGCCAGCCGTGGTCGGCGGCTGCGCGTCAGGGGAACTGAGCTCGCGCCCGGCCGGCCTCACGGCCGACGAGAGCGGCAGCCCGGATCTCATGGGACAGGCGCCCGGCGGGCCCGCGTCCCCGAGCGCGCCGTCCGTCGGCGGGGCGCCCAGTCGCGGCGGACCCGAGGTCGGCGGCCCGGCCCCGGCCACGGAGGCGCCCCCGCCCCCGGAACCCCTGGCCCTGCAGGTCACCGCACCCGCCCGCGGCAGTTGGCTCGCGGGCCCGACGATCCACGTCGAGGGCATCGTGACCGGCGGCGTCGCGCCCACGCTCACCGTGGCCGGCGCGGAGGTCGTGCCCGGCCCCGACGGCCACTTCTCGGCCGAGGTCCCCGCCGTCGGTGGCCTGAACGTGCTCGTGACCACCGCGAAGGACGGCGAGGTCGGCAGCCAGATCGTCAAAGAGGACCGCCGCGCGGTGCTCCAGGACGCCGACGCCGACCCCACCGCCCCCATCGAGGACGGCGCGGCCGTCAAGGTCAGTCGCCAGGGCTTCGCGCAGATCTCGGCGCTGCTCTCGGACTATCTGCGCAACCTGGACCTCGAGTCGCTGGCCCGCGGCAACCTGCCCGGCAACGTGCGGCTGCGCGGCCTGCGCTACGACCGCGTCGAGGTCGGCCTGATCCCCCAGGAGGGCCGCATCGAGGTCACGCTGGCCATCCACGGCCTGCGCGTGGACCTCGAGGCGGACGTGGACGTGCCGGTCATCGGCGACATCACGGTCGCCGGCTTCGTCGAGACCAACCCCGGCGTGGTCACCGGCCACCTGAGCGCCAGCGCCACCCCCGAGGGCGGGCTGGCCCTCGACCTGCTCGACTCGAACGTCGACCTGCGTGGCTTCAACTACGGCATCGACGGCGTGCCCGGCTTCATCGAGGACTGGTTCAACGGCACCGTCCGTGACCTGGCCCAGGACACCATCCGCGACGCGCTCAACGACTTCGTCATCCCCTCGCTGTTCGACCCCAGCGCGCTCTCGCGCACGGTCGAGGTCCTGGGCCACGGCATCGACCTGGGCATCCTGCTCAGCCGCGTCGAGTCGCACAACGACGGCCTGGAGATCTGGGCCGACACGCTGGCCGCGGCGGACATGAGCGTGCACCAGGGCGGCGCCGTGCGGCCCCTGGGCGGGCAGCCCGGCCTCGAGGTCGTGTCGGAGCTGGACGTGGCCGCCTCGGTGGATCTGGCCTCGCGCGTGCTCCACGCCGCCTGGGCCGCCGGCGTGCTGGACTTCACGCTGGACGCCGACAGCGGCTTCGAGTCGCCCGTGCCCCTGACGGTGGCCGTGCTCGCCGGCCCCCTGGGCGAGGTCGCCAACGGCATCGACCGCACGCAGCCCCTGGAGCTGACGCTGCGCCCGCTGCTGCCCCCCGTGGCGCGCCTGGAGAAGACGGACCACCCCCTCGTCATCGAGACGGGCGACCTGCTGCTCGACATCGCCACGCCCAACGACGGCCTGCTCGTGACCGTGTCGCTCCACTTCATCGCCAAGGCGAAGTTCGACGTGCAGCAGATCGCCGACGGCGGCCAGATCGAGCTCTCGCCGGACCTGCAGGTCGAGGTCCACGCCGATGTCGCCGACTCCCCCCGCGGCCCCGTCCGGGACGAGGCCCTGGAGACCGTGATTCAGGGCCTCGTGGGCGCGCTGCCCGGGCTCATCGCCCAGCAGACCTTCGCCTTCGGCACGGACGCCCTGCCCGTCCAGGTCACCCTGGAGAACGCCCGCCTCGAGCCCGACAACGTGGCGCCGTACCTGCACCTGCGGGCGGACATCGGGAACTGAGGGCGCGGGGCCGGCGAGCGGCCGGCGGCTTGACATGAACTCGGGCGGATTTCATGTTCAGCACATGAGCACCATGATCCAGGTCCGGAACGTCCCCGACGAACTCCATCGCGCCCTGAAGGCCCGCGCGGCGCTGGAGCGGCCGTCTCGAGCGGAGCTGCTGGAGCGCCTTTCGGTCCCGGCTCGGCCGCCGCTCGCGCCGAGTGCGGCGGAGCTGATTCGCGCGGAGCGGGATGCGCGCGAGCCGGCGCGAAGGGCCACGGCGCGAGCGTGACCGTGGTGGTGTGAGGGGCGGGCAGGCCTCGGGCGGGTTCTGGCGGTTGGGGCCGTTGAACGAGCGCCCGGACGAGGGATACGCCGCGCTTTCGACCGCCGTGCTTCAGAGGTGCGGCAGGCAGACGGGGCAGCCGCCCGGGACGACGTTGTCGGAGACCGGCTGAACGACCCGTGGATCCAGGGGAAGGTCCGCCAGGCACCGGACGAGCGACCGGGCGTCGAAGAGCGTGCCCCGCCGCGCCATCACGTCGGCATCGAGCCCGAAGTCATGGGTTCGGGCACAGGTTTCGGCGCACGCCTCCAGACGGGCGTCGGCGGGCTCGTCGGCCACGGCCGAGGTCTCGGCCAGGCATTCATCCACGCACTCGACGTACCGGTAGGCGTGTTCGAAGCGCGAGCCCTCTTGGGTGAAGGGAACCCCCGTGTTCTTGCTGGCACACATCAACAAGACACAGCATTGAGCGACCGCGCACGTGTAACAATCCCCGCCCTCGGGGAACGAGGTGTTTCGGCAGATGTCGACTGGTTCGCCGACGTCGTCGTCGCCGTACGAAATACCGCACGTAGACTCGGCGGGGCCGGGAGCGGGCGGCCAGACCCACGCGCCGCCCACGGGCATTTCGGGCGTATCGGGCCGGCCCCCGCTCGCGTCGGCTGCGGCGGCGGCACCGCCGAGCGGCGAGCCTGCGGCCCCGCCCGTGCCTGACCCGTCGTCGGCATCGCGCACGCAACCGAGTAGGAACGAGGCGGCCAGCGCGAGGGCGGCAAGCAGCACCGAGGTGTGAGTGGTCATGGCTCTAGTCCAGTGCGCCGGAAGCGCAGTTGATGTCACGTTCGTCCCACTGTCCATCCAAACCGTCCGGGATGAAAAAGGAGAAGTCGTAGAGGTTGAACCCGTCCCGTGTGCCGGCCGCGGGATCTGGGGTGCTCGAGTCCGTCTCCACTGGCGTGCAGCCTCCGACGGCCCTGTTGCATTCCTGACATGTGTGTTGCTTTCCGTAGTCCGTGTTGGCGATGCACGGGATGCTCTCAAACATCGCGGCGAGGCCCGCAGCGCCACTCATCGTCATGTCGGTGTTGTCTCGGCCCCCGTCGGTCGATGTGTCCAGAATGTCCCAGAAGAACCTCACGACCTGCACAAGATTGCGCCAGCCCAGGGATTGATAGTTGTCACAGACGCCGTCAGGTGTGTTCATAGGGCCTCCCGTGATGTCCGGGCAGGCGCAGCGCAGTGGATCCAGACGTGCGCAGTCCGTCTTCTGCGTGGCAAACGTGTCTCCGATCCCCCTGAAGGCGTCGGGCACTGGGGCTGGGCTGCCGCAGGCCGCCATCTTGTCGACCGAGAGAGGTGCAAACCGACACTCGGAACACGCGTCCTGATTCCCAACCGTCGACGACCTGTTCATGCCACACAGCCATGTGTTCGTGTCTGCGGTGGTGATGCTGCGCAACGCGATGAGTGTTGGCACACCTTCCTCGGTTGCGTACGAGCCCCACTCGCAACTCCTAAACCCGCGACCCGAAAACCCCCCCCACTCGTGCGTCGAGCAGCCGAGGTCCCAACTGCGATCAAGCATCGAGTAGAAGACGAGATGTCCAATCTCGTGCCGCAAGAGCAGGCCATTCCCCAACAAGTTCTCTGCCCAGTCGACTCTGAACGGGTCGTAGTGCGCACAAGCAGAGCCGTCACAGCCGGAGTCTCCCGTCGGGTTGACACCAATTCGCATCATTCCCCCAACCCCTGTGTCCGTGGATGCGAGGTCGGTGCTGAGATGCGGAGTCCACGTGATCACCTCAGAGGCTCGGCGCTAATTGCGCATTCGCGGTATCGACAGGGTCCACGAGCCAGATTGCAACGAGAGACAGCGTGTCGGACGTCACGATGAACTCCAGGGCGAGCGCCCGCAAAGAGGCCCGCCGGGCGCGGGCGGCGAGCAACCGGCTGAGGTTATAGGCCAGGGCCTTCATGTGGACCTCGGCGAAGACGGTCTTGGTCAGCCGCGAGGACGCCCGCGTGAAGTGCATGGCGTCCTGGATGTAGGAGAAGATCGGCTCGATGGTGGCGATGCGTTTGTTGTAGCGCTCGCGACCGCCGGGCTCTGCGAGGCGGTCGCGCACCGCCTGGTGCAGTTGGTCGGTCACTGGATTGATCGCGAGGGTGCGCTGTTTGCCGGTCGTGCAGGCGCTCTTCAGAGGGCAGGTCTGACAGTCGTGACCCCGCCATTGCTTGCCACCGTCGGGCATCTTGTAGGGGCCATGCATCACGCGACCGGAGGGACAGACGACCTCGTCCGTGTCATCGAAAAGGAACTCGTCTCTCCCGAACAGCGGCTCCCCGGTGGCGCGGTTGGTGCGGATCGGTGGGGTCGCCTCCGGCAGTACGACGTCGATGCGACCGGCATGGCGCTGGTCGAATGCGAACTTCAAGTCGGCCTGTGACATGTATCCAGCGTCGGCGGCGACCTGCATGGGCGGCGCGCCGTCGCGGACCGGCATTCCCGCGCCGATGAGTGCTTCGCGAGCGCCGGCGACGGCCGGGCCAAGCTTGCCGAAGTCCGTCGGGTCGCCATCGACGAGGACCTTGACGATGAACCGCTCGGTCGTGCCACTGCCGACCGCTGTGACGCGGTGCCCGGGTAGGCTCGCACCGCTCGGGAACTTCATCAGCGTCGCCTGCGGATCCGTGACGGAGTGCCCGGTCCGGCCCTCGGCGTCGCACCGAGCGACGGCGAGCTCATGCTTGGCGACCTTGGCCGCGTGGATCGCCTTTTCCTCATCCGACATCGCGGCAGTGTCCGCCTTGGCCAGCACGTCCAGCCGCTCCTTGGAGCGCTCCCGCGTACGCATGCTCGCGGTCGCAGCGTCAGCGCGAAGCCGCATGCTGTCGACGGCGAGCGCCTCCGGGTCCACGATGCGCTCCGCAACAGCGAGCGCGAGGATCTGTCCGTTCGCAGCCTCGAGGAACTCTCCATTCTCCCGCCGGAACTCCTTGAGGACCGTGTCCGACAGCGAGTGAGCCCCGGCGGCGAGCTTGAGGGCCGCATCCGTCTTGAGCGCCCGGGCCACCTCGGACGCATGGTGAAGGCCGAGCAAGCTCGCATAGAGCCAGACTGTGAGCTTGAACTGCGGGTCGACCGGCGTCCGTCCCAGCGACTTGTGTTTGTTGCGCAGCTCTGTGAGGTCGAGCAACCCCACCAACGCGATGACGTCACGCACCAAGTGCTTGGCCGGCACGATCATGTCCGGCGAGCCTGTCAGGACGTTCAGTTGCTTCGACCTGTCGCCATGGAACCGCAAACCGCGCCGCAAGATTCGCGGGGCCTTGGGCGGCGCGGTCGGTTCAGTCAACTGCAAGGGCTCGGTGGCGGAGGTGCTCATGCCCAGATTCGATCACGACTCGAAATTTACGTCAATGGTTACTGGACGATAATTCCGCCGACCCTCTCAGGGCCTCGTGGGCGCGCTGCCCGGGCTCATCGCCCAGCAGACGTTCGCCTTCGGCACGGACGCCCTGCCCGTGCAGATCACCCTGGAGAACGCCCGGCTCGAGCCGGACAACGTGGCGCCGTATCTGCACCTGCGGGCGGACATCGGGAACTGAGGGCGCGCCCGCGCCTCAGTGGAACGTGATGCCGTTGTACGTCGTCGGCGTGCCGCTTCCGTTGGCATCGACGCTCATGTTCTGGCCGGCGGGGTAAAGGTCGTAGAGCTTCTCCATCGAGCCGATGGCGTAGATCACACCCTGGTAGGGCACGTCCCAGACGGCGTTCAGGCCGTGCTCGATCGCGTACTCCAGGACGAAGTCGCGGCGGCGGTCCGTGGCCTGGGCCCCGATGTCGGCGAGGTCCATGTTCAGCTCGGCCCAGCCGTACCAGTGCGTGTAGTCCGGGTTCATGTGATACGCGCCGTGCCAGGTCTTGACCTGGTCGTACTTGTACATCTTGAAGAACACACGCTCGATGGCCGACAGGTTGCGATAGAGCATCGCGCCGCCCAGGATGATGGCGCCCACGGCGTCCGGGTTGGCCGGGCGGGCGCCGACGGCCGGATCGAGGAGGCCGTCGAAGTTCAGCGCGCGGATGATGTCCTCGGCCTCGTGGACCACATGCGCGGCGTTTTCGTGCATGCCATCGGCGATGTCCAGACGCTCGGTGGCGAAGCCGGCGGCGTGGCAGCGATCACACACGCCGACCATCTGGGCCCGGCGCGCCTCGAGCACGGGGAGCTCGTCGGCCACCTGCACCAGCTTGCCGTCGCGGTCCTCGGGCCAGATCGCCGAGTCGGGCACGCCGTCGCCGCCGGTCATATCGGCCGGGGCGGTCGGATCGAACTGCGGGTTGGGCTGAAGCACGCCGTTGGTCAGCACGTAGGGCAACTGACCGCCGCGGCGGAGGCTGTAGTGCGAGTCGCGCCCGCCCACGGGGCCCCAGGCGATGCCGAAGGACAGGTCGTGATCGGTGTAGCGCGTTCCGTTGGCGGCGATCTTCTTCTCGGGCATGTGGCAGTCGGGGCAGCTCGGCGCGACGCCGTTGTCGCCCTCGGACTCGAAGATGATGCCGTGTTTGGAGAGCTCGTAGATCTCGTACTGCGGGTGGTCGGGGCCCATGTGGCAGGTGCCACAGGCGCCGGGCTTTCGGGCCTGGGAGCCTTTGAAGATGTGTCGCGAGTGGCAGGCGTCACAGCGCGACTCGACGTTGTGGCACTGCGTACAGGTGGCGATGCCGCGGCCCTCGGCCTCGGCGCCGGCGGAGCAGGGCGGCAGGTCGTCGAGGCGGCCGGCCTCGAAGCCGCGCTGGTAACCGATGGAGTGCCGGTTGGACTGATGCCCGCGGTACTGGTCCGGATGACAGCGCGCGCAGACCTCCGGGGAGGGACGCTCGTTGTGGCCCGGGCCGCCGGCCATGTTGTTCCCGTGGCAGTCCTGGCACGAGACCTCCTGCGCCATGCTGCTGCCCTTGTAGTCGGCCACCGTCTGCGGGTTCAGGTTGCCGTGGCAGAGGATGCAGGCGTCGGACTCGGGTCGCCAGTTCATGAACTCCAGGTTCAGGGCGGCCTCGCTGCCGGCGACGATGGAGATCCGACCCTCGACGGCGGCCCAGTCCTGGAAGGTGGCGCGCACGGTGTAGACGCCCACGGGCACGCCGGCGAGCGTGAACTCGCCGTTCGCGTCCGACTGTACCGGCGCGACGCCGGCGGGCTCGAGCGCGATGGTCGCGCCGGCCACGAGGTTGCCGTCGGCGGCCTCGGTCACCAGGCCGGTCAGCGCGCCGGTGCTGACGCCCGGGTCACCCTGCGCGCCCTGGGCCCCCGGATCACCCTGGGGACCCTGCGGGCCGGGCTCGCCCTGCGGCCCCGGCAGACCCTGTTCCCCCTGCGATCCGGGGTCACCCTGCGGCCCCTGCGGCCCCGGATCGCCTTGCCCGCCCTGGGCGCCCGGCTCGCCTTGCGGCCCCGGCTCGCCCTGCGGGCCCGGCTCGCCCGGGGCGCCCGGCTCGCCTTGCGGGCCCGGGTCGCCTTGCGGGCCCTGTTCGCCCTGCGGACCCTGCACGCCTTCGGGCCCCGGCAGACCGGCCTCGCCTTTCACGCCGTCGGCGCCGGGTGCGCCCGGGTCCCCCTGGGCGCCATCCTCGCCCCCACAGGCCATCGCGAGCGTGAGCGTCGCGGTACAGGTCATCAGCGCGCGCATCCATCGACCGGCACTCATACAGATCCCCTCTCTTCGACTGATTGACTTCGTCTTTGCGTCCGGCGCGCCTGCGCCGACGCCACGGGGGGATTGCAAGGGGTCGGCCGTGCGCGGCCCCGCGCCACGGGCCGAGATGGCGCGAGTCAACTGAGTACCGGCGGCGACGAAGTGTATACCTGCGTATGCAGCCGCCCGGCCGGCGTCAGGTGTCGTCGCCGGCCTCGTCCCCGCCGATGCCGAGGCGGTTCAGGATGCGGTGCAGGGCGGCGCGCGTCAGCCCCGCCTGCCGCGCCGCCGCGCTGATGTTGCCGCCCGTCTCGGCGAGCAATCGCTCGACATACCGGCGCTGGAAGCGCTCCACGGCGCCGCGCTTGGCGCTCTCGTAGTCGAGACCCGCGGCCTCCAGGTCGCCGTCGACCTCGGTGGCGTCGAAGGCGTCGTCCAGGCGGTCGAGCACGATGTCCGCCGGCCCGATCTCCGGCCCCGCGGCGAGCAGCGCGGCCCGCTCCATCACGTTCTGCAGTTCGCGCACGTTGCCCGGCCAGTCGTGGGCGTACAGCAGGCGCAGCGCCCGAGACGACAGGCGCCGGGGTTCCATTCCGGGCACGGCCATGCGGTCCAGAAACCGCTGCGCCAGAAGCGCGATGTCCTCGGCGCGCTCGCGCAGGGGCGGGATGACGAGGCGTACCACGGCGAGCCGGTAGTACAGGTCCTGACGCAGCGTGCCGTCGCGCAGCAACTTGCGCGGATCGATGTTGGTGGCGGCCACGATGCGCACGTCCACGGGCACGGGCGCGGTCTGTCCCAGGGGCACGACGACGCGCTCCTGCAGCGCGCGCAGCAGCTTGCCCTGCAACGCGGCGCTCATCGTGGCCAGCTCGTCGATCAGGAGCGTGCCGCCGCTCGCCTCGGCGAAAAGGCCTTTGCGGTCACGATCGGCGCCGGTGTACGCGCCCTTGCGCGCGCCGAAGAGCTCGGCTTCGGCCAGCGTCTCGGGCAGGGCGGCGGCGTTGAAGGCCAGGAACCGGGCGCGCGCGCGACCGCTCTCCGCGTGCAGGGCACGGGCCACGAGCTCCTTGCCCGTGCCGCTCTCGCCGCAGATGAGCACCGAGGCGTTCGAGGGCGCGACTTTTCGGATGGTCTCGAGCACGGGCCGCATGCGCGGATCGACCGTGAAGAGGCCGTGGAGCCCCTCGCGGGCGCTCACCAGGGCGCGCAGGCGATGCAGTTCGGCCTCGTCTGCCGCGGCCTGGAGCGCGCGCTGCGTGACCAGGAGCAACTCGTCGTTGTTGAACGGCTTGGTCAAATAGTCGAACGCGCCCAGCTTCATCGCCTCGACGGCGGACTCGACCGTCGCGTAGGCCGTGAAAAGGATCACCCTCGTCGAGGGCCAGCGCGCGCGGACTCGCTCCAGCAACGCGAGGCCGTCCAGGCCCGGCATGCGGATGTCCGACAGGATCACGGCGGCGGGTCGCTCCTCCAGGGAGGCGAGCGCGTCCTCGGCGCTGTGGCACACGCCGATGTCCGACGAGAGCGGCGACAGTACCAGGCCCACGCCGCGCGCCAGGTCGCGCTTGTCGTCCACCACGAGCAGTCTGGCGTCGGTCATTGCGCGGACCCACCGCCCAGAAGTCGCACGGGGGGTGACACGGTGAAGGCGAACGTGCTGCCCACGCCCAGCACGCTGTCGAGCGCGATGTGGCCGCCGTGCGCCGCCACGATGTCCTGTGCGACCGTGAGGCCGAGGCCCGTGCCCTCGGACTTGGAGGTGTGGAACGCCTGGAAGACGCGCGACTGCTCCTCGGGCTCGATGCCCGGGCCGTCGTCGGTCACACTGAACCGCACCCCGCCGGCATCCGACGAGGCGGCGAGCCGCACCAGCCCGGCGCGACCTGCGCCGAAGGCCTCGATGGCATTCAGCCCCAGGTTCACGAGCACCTGCCGCAGTTGATCGGGATCTCCGAAGACGGTCTCCGGTACACCGGCGTCGACCTCGACGCGCAGCTCGATTCTGCGTGCGTTGGCGCGGGGCCGCAGCGTGCGCTCGGTGTCCGCCAGAAGGTCGGCCACGCACACGTCGCTGCGCGCAGGGGGGCGCTGCCGCGCGTAGGCCAACAGATCGCGCACGATGCCTTTGCACAGGTCGGCGTTGCGCAGCACCGTGCCCAGGTGTTCGACGAGCGGGTCGTCGGGCCTCTGCGCGAGTGACGACAGCGCGTGCTGCGAGAACAACGAGATGGCGCCCAGCGGGTTGTTCAGCTCGTGGGCCAGGCCCGCCGCCAGCTTGCCCACCGTGGCCATGCGCTCCTCGCGCATCTGCGAGCGCTGCCGTTCGACGCGCTCGGTGATGTCTCGGGCGACCATGACGACGCCCCGCGAGGCGCCCCCCGGCTCCAGCACGTGCGCCCAGCTCGCCTCGAAGTGGCGGCCGCGCACCTCGAGGACCGGGTGCACCGTGAGGGGCTCCGTGCGCGCGAGCAGGGCCATCAGGGCGTCCCAGCGCTCCGGCGGGTGGCACTGCCGCAGGTCCGGCTCCGGGCCGGCATCTGCGGGCCAGAGCTGCGCCGCCGCCGCGTTGCGCAGCCGGATCTGGCCGTCCGGGGTCACGAAGAGCACGGCGTCGGCCATGCAATCGACCACGCGCTGCAGCTGTTCGCGCTCCGTTGCGACCTGCGTTCGCTCCCGACGCAACGCCGCCACCAGCGCCGACACGAGCAGCCCCGAGGCGAGCACGGTCAGCGCGAGCGCGCCGCCGCGCGCGGCCAGGGTGGCGCCCGACGGGATCGCCGTGACCTCGAGCAGGGGCCCCGGGGGCCACGTCCCCGTCGCTTCGAGGGCGGCCAGGGTGCCGACGATTCCGGCGAGCAGCGTCGAGGCGCGGGCGGCGGCGGCTCGCGGGAGCAGCACCCCCGCCGCGGCGGCGTGGAACACGAAGAACGGCGCGAAGGGGTTGCTCAGGCCCCCGGCGTGGTGCAACAGCCAGGCGAGCAGCGCGGCGTCCCCGAGGATCTGCGCCCCCAGGCCCCGCGTGGCGGCGAGGGTGGCCGCCGGGCGGGTCCAGAGCAGGGCGTTGAACACCGCCAGGCCGAGCACGCCGCCCCAGAGCGGCGGTCCTGCCTCCGGGGGGACGTGGCCCGAGCCGAGCGCGGCGGCGACGACCCCGGCGGCCCCGCCCACGGCGATCCAGCGCAGGCGAAGCCAGCCTCGGGCGAGCCACGCGCGGTCGACGACGTGGTCGATCACGGCGCCATCGACGGAGGGGGAGACGGAAGGCATGGGCCTCGCGATGTGCACGGCCCATGCCATCACATCCACGGCGCACCGCGGCGGGGTGTGTTACCGCGGCGGAACGACCCCGCCTCAGTACAAGAACGCCGACACCCCCCCGAAGTCGAAGGCCCCGGAGATGCGCCGGCACACGCCGCCCTCGTCCGGGTCCAGGTCGCCGCGGCCGTTGAGCACGCCGCGCACGGCGGGCAGGATGCTGCCGTCGGCGGCGTTGGCCCGCATGGCGATGGCGAGGATGTCCTCGATGATGACCTCGCCGCCCATGATGCCGTTCTCCAGGCTGCCGTCGTAGGTCAGGTCGGCGCGCAGGAACGCGTTGTGCAGCGGCAGCTCGTACTCGACGCCGAACACGACGATGGGCAGCACGGCCTCGAAGGGCCCGCCGCGCAACACGCCGCCCTCGATGCGGGCGTTTTCGATCACGCTGCTCTCGGCGCCCTCGTGCGCGTGGAAGGTCTGCCCGGACAGCAGCAGGCCGTCCGTGCCCAGGAGCGGCGTGCCTTGTCCCAGGCGCAGTTGCAGGGTGATCTCCGGGTCGTCGACGCGGTCGTTCACGTCCCCGGCCTCGAGCATGATCAGCAGGCCGCCTTCTTTGATCGAGTTCTGGACCAGGCCCTCGACGGCGCCGATGCCCACGACCTCGAACAGCGGCACGAGCGTGGCGAGCTGGTTGTCGATGCCCGGCTCGCCCTCGGGCGAGGTGAAGTCCGGCTTGCGGCAGGTGCTCGCGTCCGACGTGTCGCTGACGCGGCCATCCAGGTTGAAGCCCGGCGCCACGCCCGGAGAGTCGCTGCGCGTGAAGCCCAGCGTATTCACGGCGGCGAGGAGCGTCTCCGGCGGGTGCGTCTCGGGCGCGGCGTCCGCCTCGTCGACGGCGGCGTCGGCCGTGGTCTCGCTGCCACCCGTCTCGGGGGCGGGGGCCGTCGGCGGAGACGACACGATGTTGCGCGGCGCGTTGCCGCCCGTCGGCGTGTCGTCCGCGTCCGAGCCGCAGCCGGCACAGAGCGCGAGGGTCAGGAGTGCAGAGGTCGTGCGCATCTTCAGGCCTCCACGGCCGACACGCCGTCGCGCGTCAGGCCCTGCTCGGCGCCGAACTCGGGCAGATCCTGCCCCAGCGCCCGGCACAGCGTCAGGAGCACGTTGCTCGCGTTCTCGCCGGACGGCGAGCGGTAGTGGATGTCCATCTTCAGCGCGCCGCCGGCGGACCCGGCCAGCACGATGGGGTAGTCCTCGGGCGAGTGCGTCTTGCCCCAGGCGACGTCCGACGTGCCCATCACCACGGTGTTGTCCAGAAGCGTGCCGGTGCCCTCGGGGATGCGGTCGAGCGCCTGCAGGAACGTGACGAAGGCCTCCATGATCTGGATGTTGATCGCGTTGACCTGCGGCTGGTCGCCGCCTTCGTCGTGCGTGAGCTGGTGGTGGCCCGCGGCGATGCCCGGGAACAGCACGTTCGAGACCGGGTGCGTGAAGAACTGGCTGAACACGCGGGTCTGGTCGCAGGCCATGGCCATGGCCAGGATCTCGGCCTGGATGGCGTTCTTCTCGCGCAGCTGCGGGCGCCCCTCGATCTCCGGGTAGTCGGCCGAAGGCTCCGTGGGGTAGGCGCAGGCGGCCAGGTTCGGGGGGTCTTCCTCCAGCCGGCGCAAGCGCTTCTCGATGGCGCGCAGGCCCTCGAGGTGCTGCTCGAGCCGCTGCTTGTCGCCACTGCCGAGTTTCGCCTGCAGGCGGCCGACGTCCCCCATGAGCGCGTCCAGCACGCTGCGCTCGACCGGGATGGCCGGGTCGACCATGGCGCCGGAGCCGGGCAGGCGGAAGCCGCCGCCGAAGATGCGGTCGAAGAGCGCGTGCGGGTTGGACTCGGGCGGGTTCTGGCTGTTGGGGCCGTTGAACGAGAGGCCGTTCGAGGGATACGCCGCACACTCGATGGACGCGAAGCGCGTCTCCTGTCCGATGCGGGCGGCGAGGAACTGGTCGATGCTCGGCCCGCTGAAGGTGTAGTCCGTGCCGGCTTTGAGCAGCGGCCGGCCCGAGAGCACACCGGCGGCCGTGGCGAAGTGGGGCTCCACGTTGGGCACGAGCACGCGCATGCCCGTGACCACGCTGAACTTGCCGCGCAGCGGCGCGAAGGGCATGAGCTGCTCGGACAGCGTGAATCCGGGCCCGTCGTCCGGCGGCGTGAACTTGTCCGGCAAGGCGCCGTTGCCCCAGAAGAACAGGCCGAAGCGCTGCGGGAATCCGTTCGCCGTCTGCGCGAAGGCGCTCTTGCGGCCGAGCATGGCCTCGAGCATGGGCAGACCCACGCCGACGGCGGCGCCGCCGAGCAGGCCCCGCAGGACGGTGCGTCGGGAGAGGGGCTTGATCATGGGTGCTCTCCGGCGGCTTCGGCGGCTTCGGTGACGATGGGCCCCACGCGTCGGAACCCGGGGCTGGTGGCCACGGCGCCGAGCAGGCCGCGGATGCGGTGGCCGCCCGCCTCGAAGCTCTCCTGCAAGCGCGCGAGCTCGGCCTTCTCGCCGCGCTCCGGCAGGTGGCCGTTGGCGTAGGCGTACACGGTGCGTACGGCGCAGGTCATCAGGTCCGGGTGGTCGGCGACGACCTGCGCGAGCTCGGCCGGGGTGGTGAAGCCGTTGCCGTCGATCTCACCGCTGGCGTCGATGTCCGCGCCGTTGTCCTGCAGGCGGAAGCGGCCGATGCCATCGAAGTTCTCCAGGCCGTAGCCCGGGGGGTCGATGAGCACGTGGCAGCCGGCGCAGGCCGGGTTCTGCTGGTGGGACTCGAGGCGCTCCTTGAGCGTCTTGGCATCGGCCGAGGGCTCGGGGATGGCCGTGTTCAGGTTGGCCGGCGGCGAGGGGACCTCCTGACACAGCAGGCGCTTGCGGACCGCGATGCCGCGCCGCGTGGCCGAGCTCGCCGTGGGGTGGGCGTTGAGCGCCAGGAAGGCCACCTGCCCCAGGAACCCGACGCGCGCACCGTCTGCGGGCAGCTCGATGCGGCCGAAGCCCTCGTCCACCGTCGACGGCACGTTGTAGATGGCCGCGAGGCGGCGATTCACAAAGGTCGTGCGCGAGAGCAACAGATCCCGGAAGTCGTGGTCCTCGGTCAGGAACAGATGCTTGACGAGCAGGAGCGTCTCCTCGCGCGCCGCCGGGCCGAGATCCGCCGAGTAGTGCCGGAAGACGTTGGGGTCTTTGGACAGCTCGTCGAGCGCGTACAGATCCAGCCACTCGGCGAAGAGATTGCGCAGGCCGTCCTCGACGCGGGGCGAGGCCAGCATGCGGTCGACCTGCGTTTGCAGGCCGGCCTCCGTGACCAGGTCGCCGCGGGCGGCGGCGTCGATCAGCTCGGTGTCCGGCACCGAGTTCCACAGGAAGAACGACAGCCGCGAGGCCATCTCGTGGCTCGTGTAGCGCCGGGCGTCGGGCGCATCGGCCGGCGCGTCGGGGTCCGGCTCGCCGATCTCCACGCGATACAGAAAGTTCGGCGAGGCGAGCAGCAGCACCAGGACGGTGTGCGCGGCCGCGGCGGGGGTGTCCAGCGCGGCGCCGCTGCGCGTGCCGGCGTCCACCAGGGCGTCGATCTCGGCGCTCTCCAGGGGGCGGCGCCAGATGCGCGGGCCGAGCGCCTCGGCGATGCGGCGCAGGCAGGCGGTGTCCGCGGCGTCCGCCGGCGAACAGGGCAGGGCGCCCTCGGCGGCGAGCAGTTGGTCGGCCAGGGCCTTGGCGCCCTCGTAGGCCTGCTCCACGCCGCGCGGCGACAGCGTCGTCACGGTGCTGCCGATGGCGCGCAGGCCCTCGACGGCCGTGTCCGGCTCCAGCGCGCTCGGCGGCGCGATGTCCGTCCCGAAAAGGTCGCGCACGGCGTTGTGGTACTGCCGGTGCGTCAGCCGGGCGAGGCGGGGCGCTGCGGGCGTGAGCGCGGCCTCCGCCGTCTCCGCGTCCGGCGGGCTCGCGTCCGGTGTGTCCGGGGCGGCGTCCGCGGTGTCGGGCGGCACGACCGAGCGCGTGCGCGCGGCCCCCACGGCGTCGTCTCCCGGCTCGCAAGCGAGCAGGGTGAGCAGGGGCGTCCAGCCGACGGCCGAGCGACCCACGGATCGAAGCATGCGGAATGCGGACATGGACGGGGACGATAGCACGCCCGGCCGCGTCAGTCGCCGGTCAACGGCACGCCCGCGCTGCGCATTTCGACCACACCCGCCGCCCAGCGACGCGCCCGGAAGCCGTGTTTCCGCAGGAGCCGCACCGCGAGCTCGGAGAGCGGGCAGAAACGACCGCGGGCGTAACACAGAAGCTCGCGATCCCGGGGCAGGGCGGCGAGCGCCTCGGCCAGCGAGGGCAGGGGCACGCCGCGCGCGCCGGGGAAGTGGGCGTGGGCGAACTCGTCCGGGTAACGGACGTCCAGCACCACCGCCTCGCCGGCGGCCACGGCGGCCTCGACCTCGGCGGTCGCCCGCAGGTCGAAGCTGTCCGGCAGGTACAGTTCGCCCGTGAGCAGGCGCACCTCGGGCGAGGTGGCGGCCACGAACTCGAGCAGCGCGCGCAGCACGGGCCACGCGGCGTCGGCGACGTGGTGGACGGACTCGCGGCCCCGCTTCTCGGCCCGCAGCAGGCCCGCGCGCCGCAGGGCCCCCAGGTGGTGCGACACGATGGCCACGCTCGACTCGGTGAGCCCGGCCAGTGTCTCCACGCTCCGCGGACACTGTGCCACCAGCATCACCAGCGCCACGCGCGGCGGCGACGACAGCGCCTTGGCGGCGTCGGCGAACGCCACGGCGACCTGTTGCACGACGCGGATCTGCGGGGGCTTCTGCATGGGCGGGGTCCCGATCTCGAACCCCTCAATACCCCAAAGCGGCGCCCGTGATCTGCCGGATCAGCGTGGGCATGGCCATCTCGGCGAAGCCGTGCCAGTCGCGGTAGCGCTCGCGCATGGGCTCGTAGATCGCCAGGAACAGCGCCTCGCCGGCGGCGGCGTCCCGCGGCCAGCCCCGGGCGGCGACCTCGGCCGTCGCCCGGGCGTTCACGTCGTGGAAGAACACCGAGAACTCCGAATAGTCGGCGTGCGTGCCGGCGTCGAAGTGGCTCGGCACGAAGGTGTCGAAGTCCAGCGCGTCCACCCGTTTCAGCGCCGCCAGGAAACCCGGCGTGTAGTAGTCGGGCATGCCGCCCGGCGGGAAGGCGCGCTTGAACGCCAGGTCCGGCGTGTAGGCCAGCCGCTCGCCGGGCAGGTGGAACGCGTAGAGCGTGTCCGAGTGCGAGCGACCCAGGTACAGCATGCGGATCTCCACGCCGCCGATGTTCAGCGTCTCGTCACCGCTGATCGTGCGCGTCGGCGGGGCGATGTCGTCCACGGGGAAGTCCTTCCACGCGGCGGCGCACTTCTCGTGGGCGAGGATCTCGCGGGCCTCGAGCACCGCGCCGCCGCGGACGTGGTCCAGGTGGTGGTGCGAGTAGATCATCAGCCGCACGGGCACCCCGGGGAACTGCGCGGAGAGCGCCGCCTTCAGGCGCGTGGCCGTCTCGCGGGAGAACGGGTCGATGACCACCAGGCCCTCGTCCGTCTTCACGACCAGGCCGCGGTCGAAGCCGTCGCGGAAACTCCAGACGCGGGGCGTGTGCGCGTCCAGCGCGAAGCCCTGCAGGTGCTCGGGCACCAGGTACTCGCCCGCGCGGGCGGCGATGGTGCGATGGATCATCACGGTCCGGTCGCAGGCGGTGGTGAGGCCGAGTGCGGCGGCGAGACCGAGGGCGGCGACGAGCAGAGAGGCGCGCATGGGGGGCTCCGACGTGGGGTGTCGACATTCAAACGATCGTTTGATCGTTTGTCAACCGGATGGGCGTGAGCGTCAAACCGCCGACGCCCTCGACGGCGGCTTGGCGGCGCCAACACGGGGCTGTGCCACGCAAGTGCTCGAAATCATTGGGTCGTGGCCCTTGGCACGGGGCTTGTAATACCCAGCGCCGACCTGAAGAGGAGTGCCCTTGTCCCCCGTTGCCCATCGCGATGCCATCCAGCGCCCCCTCCACCCCGGCCGCGTGCTGCTCGTGTTCAGCCGCGCCACGGACGCCCGCGACGTGTCGCGCTGGCTGACCGACGCCCTGGACATGGACCTGACGGTGGTGCGCGACTTTCGCGTGGCGCAGAGCCTGCTGCTCGCCGCCGGCCCCGGCCGGTTCCGCGCGGTGGTCTGTGAGAGCGACCTGCGCGGCGGCTCCGGCCTCGAGCTCCTCAGCCGCGCCAAGAGCCTGGACCCCCAGGTGACCTCGATCCTCGTCTCGCGTTTCCCCACGGCGGCGCTGGACATGCACGAGATGTTCTTCGTGGACCACCACGTGCCCGCCGGCCTGAGCGGCGAGCGCATGTGCGACGAGGTCTGTCGCGCCCTGGGCACCTCGCCCGGCGTGTCCCGCGCGCTGACGCAGGACGCCCGTCGTCGGGACACCGCCCGCACGACGATGCCCCTGCCCACGCTGCCCTCGGCCTGGCCCTTCGGCGAGACGCGCGAGCGTGAGATCGCCCACTCCCCGGTGCCCTCGCCCCTGGGCCCCGTGAGCTGGGGCAACGACCTGGGCAGCGGCCAGTTCCGCGCGCTGGGCCCCACGCGCCGCCTGGCGTAGGCCCCGCTACACCCGCTCGAGCAGGCCGTGCGCCGCGAGCGTCGCGGCGATCTCCGCGCACCGCCAGGCCGGCACGCCGATCGCGTCGGCCAGGCCGACCAGGTCCGACTCGCCGTCCGCGTAGGCCAGCAGGTCGACCATGGCCCGCACGTGCTCGGCGGAGCCGGCGCGGCTCAGGTCCGGGTACAGGCCGCGCTTGCCGAGTTGCGGCTCGCAGGGGGTCGTGGTCCGCCACGTCGCGTTCGCCTCGAGCACCTCGACACAGCGCCAGAGCGCCCCGAATGCGCCCGACAGCCCCGCCGGTGTCACCAGGGACAGATCGTCCAGCGAGGTGTGATACTCCGGGTAGGTGCCGTACTTGCTGCGCATGATCGACGCCACGGGCAGGTCGATCCCCGGGCTGCAGTATTGCCGCTCGTCCGAGCCGCGCTGCAGATACGAGTACGTGTCGAACGCCGGCGCGTGATGACTCAACACATGGCGGGACACACGGTCGGCCAGCGTGTCGCCCCGGCGGCTCGGCAGGTAGCTGTACGCGCGCTCGTCGCCGACACAGGTGACCACCCAGCCCGCGCGCACGTGGGCCTTCAGATGCGCGGCGTGCCGGCTCAGATACACGACGGCGCCGATCGTCTCGGGCACGTACACGAACCGATAGGTGTACCGGCGCGCCTTCGCGGCCACGGCCCGGGCCAGCGCCGTGGTGACCAGGGGGCCGGAGAGCTCGTTGTTGGCCATCGACGGATGGCAGGTGTACGTGCTGAACAGGATCTCGTCCGGCAGCTCGCCGGGGATGACCAGCTCCGAGTAAGTCAGCGCGCCCGGGGCGAGCGTGGCATCCACGACGACGTGATACATGCCGGCGGGCAGGGCGCGCCGCTGCCGGTCCGTGAGGCAGAACCCCCAGCGCTCTTTGTAATAGGACGTCACGTAGGGGATGGCGTCCGGCTGCTCGGGCAGGGAGTACAGGTGCGCGTCCAGCGCGTCGCGGTCGAGCCAGGTGTCCACGGGCGTCGAGTAGCCGACCACGTGCAGCGTGTGCGCGCGGAAATCGACGACCCGCCGGCCGGAGGCGTCGGCGATGTAGGCGTCGCGAATGTTCCACTCGGGCGGCACGGTCCAGTCGAAGGCGGCCGTGCCCGAGGGGACCTCGTGGGTCCAGAGCGGCGCGTGCGCCGGCAGGAGCTCGCCCAGGATGCGGTGGGTCTCGCGCACGGCGTCCCCGGTGAGGCTGCGCGGCAGCGGCCAGAGGCGCGCGGCCAGGGCGTGCAGCTCGCGGCCGAGCGCGGCGTGGGGGTCGGGGGATTCGGCGGCGTCGCTCATGGGCCGAACCATGCCGGGAGCGGGTGCGCGCCGGCCAGAGGAAATCCCCTCGGCGTCGGATCTCGGCGGGTTGGCACGCGCCATGCTTTGATCCTGGACATCGACGCTCTTCGACCCCGAAAATTCAAACCAGGAGATTCAACCATGCGGAATTCCAACAAAATCGTCGCCTCGGCCCACGGAAATCCGATGAACGCCACCACGAAAAACCGCGGCCTCCGGGCGCTCGTGCTCGGTGCGGTCTCGCTGATGGCGGTGTCCGGCTGCGTGAACGACTCCGGCGACGGCGAGCCCGGTCAGGACCTGGAGGCGCGCCGCACGGGTCTCGTGGCCTTCGACACCTGCGACGATCTGCTCGGCTACTTCCAGGCCGAGGCGGTCGCCGATCTCGAGCTGGGCTACGGCTACGGCTACGGCAACGGGATCTCCATCGGCGCGCCCGAGGGCGATCGCGCCTTCGACGACGCGCAGGCCGGCGCGGCCCCCGAGGCCCCGACCTCGGGCAACGAGGGTGGCTCCAGCAACACCGGCCCCGGCTTCAGCGGCACGAACGTGCAGGAGAGCGGCGTGGACGAGCCGGATCTCGTCAAGACGGACGGCCGCTTCATCTACACCGTGCGCAACGGTCACCTGGTCACGGTGCAGGCCGACAATCTGAGCCAGCAGAGCGACGTGGCGCTCGACTTCAACGCCTACCAGATGCTCCTGAGCGGCAATCAGGTGCTGGTCCTCGGCGACCGCTGGGACGCCCCGGTGGTGGCCGGCGTCGAGCTGCCCGCCGCGCAGCAGAACCGCAGCCGCGTGGTCGCCGCGCTCTACGACGTGGCCGACCGCACCGCCCCCCGCCTGCTCCGCACGATGTACATCGACGGTGGCCTGGCCGCCGCCCGCCTGACCGGCCGCGTGGCCCGCCTGGTGGTGCACCACGAGCCCAGCCTCGACCTCGGCGCGTTCAACGTGCCCGGTGGGATCGAGCCCGATGCGCCGCCCGTGCTGATCGACGACGGCGGCACCACCGACGGCTCCGAGCCCGCGCCGTTGCCGGCCGAAGAGGTCCCCGCGGACGAGCCCCAGGCCGACGAGATCTCGGCCGCCGACGCCGGTGCGGGTGAGGACCCCTACCAGGCCTGGCTCGACGCCGCGAAGGCGCAGATCGCCGCCACGGAGGTGGACGCCTGGATCCCGCAGATCATCGACGTGGACGCCGACGGCCAGGGCTCGCTCCGCCGCGCCGCGGCCTGCAGCCAGTTCTACCGCCCCGGCGAGCGCTCGGGCCTGGGCACCACCGTGGTCGTGAGCCTGGACCTGGACCAGCCCGGCGCGACGCTGCCGGATCCGGCCCTGGTCACCGCCACGGGCACCGTGTACGCCAGCGGCGAGAACCTGTACCTGGCGACGGTGAACTGGCGCGACTTCATCGCCCCGATGATGGCCGTGGACGTGGCCCCCGGCGTGTCCTCGGGCGGTGGCGCGAGCAGCGGCGGCAGCGCCGGCAGCGCCGGCACCACCGACCCGGTCGAGACGCCCCCGGAACTGCCGGCGATGGACTCGGCGCAGCAGCCCCAGACCGCCCTGGACGCCGCCGCCGAGCCCGACGACCGCGAGGCGACGCAGCTCCACAAGCTGCACCTGCCCGTGGGCGGCGCCGCGCAGTACGTGGCCTCGGGCCGCGTGCACGGCCAGCTCCTGAACCAGTTCAGCCTGAGCGAGTACCAGGGCCACCTGCGCGTGGCCGCCACCGAGCACACCACGACCTGGTTCGGCGGTGGCGGGGTGCGCGGCGGCGACGTGGCCGTGGCGGCGCCCGCCGGGACGGCGACGACCGAGGCCCCGGCGCCGAGCGACGCCCCGATGGAGCGCGCTCAGCAGGCCCAGGAGGTCGAACAGCCCCGCTCGGTGACGCGTGTGTCCGTGCTCGACGAGAACCTGACGGCCGTCGGCCAGACCGCGGACGTGGCGCCCAACGAGGAGATCTACGCCGTGCGGTTCCTGGAGGACCGCGGCTTCGTGGTGACCTTCGAGCGTACGGATCCGCTGTTCACGGTGGACCTCAGCACACCCTCGGCGCCCCGGATCGCCGGTGAGCTCGAGGTGCTCGGTTACTCGACCTATCTGCACCCCGTCGACGAGAACCATCTGTTGGGCCTGGGCCGCTCCGCGGACGAGAACGGCATCGAGACGGGCATGCAGCTCAGCCTCTTCGATGTGACCGACATGGCCTCGCCGGGCCTGGACGCCAGCCTGCTCCTGGGCGAGGGCTGGTCCGACGCGAGCTACGACCACCACGCGCTGACCTTCTACGAGGGCATGCTCATGCTGCCCGTGAGCGCCTGGACGGAGGAGGGTGGCATCGACGGCATCGAGGTCTTCGGCGTGGACGTGGACGACGGCATCGTGCGCCGCGGCGCCATCGACCACAGCGGCTTCGCGGCCGAGTTCGGCTACGCCCACGTGGAGCGCAGCCTGGTCATCGGTGACGTCATCTATTCGATCTCGAATGCCGCCCTGGTGGCCAGCCGCCGCGACGACCTGAGCGAGATCGGCCACGTGATGTTCCCGCAGGCGCCCAACGGCGGCGGTGAGAGCAAGCCTGGCGACCCGGGCGTGCCGGTGCCGGCCGACGATCGCGGTTTCTGAGCGCGCGCACGCTTTGACGCGGTGCGGGGTCCGGCGCACCATGCGGGCATGACGCCCACGACGCCCGGCCCGCAGACCCCGCCCGCCCCGAGTGAACTCCAGCGTGTCTTCGGCACGCTCGGTGCGTTGTGGAGCATGGTGGGCCCGGTGCGCGATGTGGACGCGCCGACCCACGCCGGCGTGCCCTACGCCCCGGCCGAGGGGCGGCGCGGCCGGGCGCCCCTGGCCGATGTGTATCTGCCCGACGGCCCCGGACCGCATGCCTCCATTCTCTGGGTCCACGGCGGCGGGTTCACGGTGGGCGCGCGGGACATGAAACCCATGCGATTGCTGGCCACGGCCTGCCGCCGCGCGGGCATCGCCGCGATGACCTTCGACTATCGCCTGCTGTTCCGCGGGGGCACCGCGCACACGGGCGTCGAGGACACGCGGCTGGCCCATGCGTTCTGGGTAGACTCGGCGGCGCGCTTCTCACTCGACCCGGCCCGCATCGCCGTGGGGGGCCTGAGCGCCGGCGGGTGTCTCGCCCTGATGGCCGCGCCGACGCTCTCACCGGCACCGCACAAGGTCGTCGGCGTGTTTCCGCTGTATGACTTCGAGTCGCTGCGGGGCGGCCCGAGCGGTCTGTTGGCGCGGCTCGCCGGCGGTGCGGACCCCGAGGCGCGCCGGAATGTGTCGCCCATGCACGCGCCCCTGCCGACCATGCCCACGCTGCTGCAGCACGGCACCGCGGACACGCTCATCCCCGTCGCCGACGCCGAGCGCTACGCCGCCCGCCGCCAGGCGGAGGGCCTGCCGACCACACTTCATGTGTACCCCGGCGCGCCCCATGCCTATCACAACATGCCGGACTCGGAGACCGCGCGGGCGGCCGTGAGCGATCTGTTGGCGTTTCTGCGGTCCGCCTGAGCCGTGTCTCCAGCGTCAGGCCCTCGGGCCCTGTGTCTTCCGCTCGACCAGGCGCGCGAATCGCTCGGCGAGGTCGGTGATGGCTTCGCGGTCGCGCAGGCGGGCGAGGGCTTCGCTCGGCAGGCCCGCCAAACCCACGGCGGCGCCGGCGATCTGGCCCGCAATGGCGGCGATGGTGTCCGTGTCTCCCCCGGCCCGGATGGCCTCGACGACGACCTCCGAGAAGGTCCGGCGCCCAATCGCACGTGCCGCGAACAGCGCCAGCGGTACGGAGTCGGCGGCGAACCCCGAGTGGCCTCGTGAGCGGCCGAGGTCGACCGGGCGGACCTCGTCGCCCAGCCCCGCATACTCCTGGAGCCGGTCGCGGACCTGCGTATCCGGGAGCAGCGCGGACACATCCGTGAGGAGCCGCGCCATCGGGTAGCCCGGGGTCGCGGCGAAGCGCACGGCCGCCGCCACCGCCAGGGCGCCCACCAGGGCCTCGTCGTGGTGATGGGTGATCCGGGCGACGTCGCGGATGTGGACACGCTCGAAGTCGTCCTCGGGATCGATCAGGAAAGCGATCGGCGCGATCCGCATCGCGGCTCCGTTGCCGCCCGCGCGCTCGCCCTTCGCGCCCGCCAGCGCCCAGTGCACCCCCGCTTCGAGGTCGCGCAGCGCCTTGGTCGTGCTCGCGCCCAGCCCGTGCAGGCGCCCCTCGCGGTGCCACACCACGAACCGCTCGGCGATGACCTTGGGGTCCACCCGCCCCGCCTGGAGCAGGCCCTCACACGTCGCCAGCGTCAGCTCGGTGTCATCCGTGATGATCAGCGCCGCGGGGAGCGCGCCCTCGGGCGCGGCCTGGCCCTCGTAGGGGCGGCCCCAACCGTCGCCGAGCGCGCCGCCGAGGAGCATGCCCTCGACGCGCCGCGTGATCGGCCCGCTCAAGGCTCGACGCCCGGCAGCGGCGGCTCCATCGCCAGCGGCTGATACGGGCGACACACCTGGCCGCGCAGCGAGGCGCAGGGCGGCAGCGGTGTGGGCGCGCCCTCGCCGGGGATCAGCGGCAGGACCACGCTCGAGGGATGCGCCGCGTCGTGCGCGATGGTGTGTTCCACCGTCTCGTCCTGGTCGAGCAGGATGAAGCGCCAGGCGGCCCGGCTGTCGCCCGGCGTGTCCACGGAGATCCGCACGCGCGACCCCGCGCGGAACACATGGGCGAAGGGCATGATCTCGACGCGCGAGAGCGTGTATTCGCCGGGCACGAGCGGCTCGACGTCCGCCTCGCGGTGGGTCTTCACGGGGCGCATCTCGGTGGCGTCGTCGCGGAGTTTGCGCTGGCTCGCGCGCAGCCAGCCGCTCTGCACCAGGACCTCCTGCCCGTCCGGGCGGATCTCGGTGAGGTTGACCTCCAGGTCGGCGTCCGTCTCGGTGGATTTCAGCCACAGGTCCACGCTGCCGCTGCCGACCATCGTGGCGTCCGCGGCCAGCGGCGCGCCCACCCAGGCGACGGCGTGCGCGTCCGCCAGCGCGGGGTACACATAGGGCGGCTGGATGGTCTCGATGTCGCCCTCGGGCAGGGTGGTGCGATCGCCCGCCGCCGGCTCCGGGTGGAACCCATGGCCGGCGTCCTCGGCCACCGGCGCGGCCTCGGCGAGCGTGCCGTCCGGCTGGAGATACAGGCGCTGCGCCACCGTGCCGGGGATGGGCCAGGCGTCGAAGAACTTGGAGAACGTGCCCTGCGGCGCGCCCGGGGCGAGGCCGTCGGCGGCGCCCGTCTCGAACACGACCCGGATCTGCGGCTCGGCCTCGTAGATGGCGCGCGCGGCCTCGTAGTCCGGGGCGTCGGCCAGGCGGTTCTCGGGCAGCTCGATGTAGGCGCCGAAGACCTGACTGAAGAAGACGGGCACCAGACCCGCCGCCGCCTCGTCGAAGTGCGGCACGCGCTGCGCGACGTAGAGCTCCAGAAAGATGAACCACTCCATCAGATTCTGGGGCGCCAGGCCGTCGATGTGGATGCCGTTGGTCATGTAGAAGCGCGTGATCGGCGCGCTCGTGAACTTGTCCAGCAGGGCGGCGAAGTGCGGCCCCGTCTGTTCGTCCTGCCACTGGCCGGACAGATACACCGGCACGTCGATGTCCTGCACGAAGCTGCTGGGATCGACCGGCTTGGCGATCTCGTCGGTGTAATAGGGGTTGGCCAGGGCCTTCGCGACGACGTCCAGGTTCTGACTGTGGAGCAATTGGTGCTCTTCACAAACCGTGTCGCCGCCCTCGACGACCTCGGTCACCCAGTCGCGCCCGTAGGGTTTGGCGCGGTCGAGCACCATCTCGATCCAGGCCAGCGCGAAGCCCTCGTTGTAGATGCCGCCGGGCAGGAGCGTCGAGGCGTCGCTGTCCGCGATGACCGACATGGGTGTGATGGCGGCCAGGGAGGGCGGCCGCGTGCGCGCCACGAACAGTTGCGAGATGCCCGGGTACGACAGACCGACGAGGCCGACCTTGTTGTGCAGCACCCAGGGCTGGTGCGCGACGGCCTCGACGACGTCGTAACCATCGAGGAGCTGCAGCGGCTCGTAGTAGTCATATGCGCCGCCGGAGCAGCCCGTGCCGCGCATGTTCACGCCCACCGTGGCGTACCCGAGCACGCCGGCGATGAGTGTGTTCGGGTCGTCCGGCGCATTGCACAGGATCGGGAACTGGTCGCAGAACGGCTCGGCGGCGTCGCTCAACAGATGCCCCGGCCGTGAGGGACTGTAGCCGGAGTATGTGATGACCGTGGGGTAGGGGCCGGCCTCGGGCGGGCCCGGCAGGGTGACGAACACGGAGAGGCGCGTGCCATCGCGGGTCGTCAGATAGCCGAAGCCCGGCTGCAGCACCTGCGACTCGACGGCCGGGTCCGGGCCCAGATCCTCGGCCGAGCGGACCCACACGTCCGCCACGGCGGTCTCCGGCTCGGCGGCCACCCGAACGATGTACCCCTCGCCGGGCGGCACCTCGCGGAACACCAGGCTGCCGAGGTCGTCCGTCGCGGCCTCGGAGAAGACCGTGCCATCGGCCGACACGAGCTCCAGCGTGGTCTCCGCGGGCGCCTGCCACACGTAGACCTGCTCCAGCGTGCCGCGCACGCGGAACGGCCCGGGGGGCGGCGGCGGGGCGGCGTCGGGGGCGTTCGGGTCCAGGGCGTCCGGGGTGTCCGTCGCGGCGTCCGTCGTGGTCGCGGCGTCGGGGGCGGCGTCCGGGGCGATCTGGGCGTCCGGCGATGCGGCATCGGCGGTGGCGTCGGCGAGGCTCTCGCGGGTCTCGACGCCGTCGTCGCCGCAGGCGGTGAGCAGCAGGGCGAGGGGGGCGGCGGCGGTGAGCAGGGGGTGGCGTTTCATGGCGCGCATCTTCGCGCAGATCGGTGGGTGGGCGCCTTCTTCGGGGCGGTGAATCGACGGGCAGGTGCTCGGGAGGCGCCGCCCGGGCGGGCGGTCGGGGCTCGAGCCCACTTTTTTTCACCGCCCCGTGAACCGGATCGCCCCGAGCGTCACTTCACCGGTGAGGGCGCCGATGGCGGCGCCGAATTCACTGGAGGAACTCATGAACTCGCACGCTCGTCGTCTCGCGGTCGCCGCGCTCCTGCTCTCGCCCGGCGTCGCCCGGTCCCAGGACACACCCTGCTTCGCCCCCGTGCCGCTCGACCCCTGGGTCGCCGAGCAGGTGGACGCCCCGACCGGGGCGGCGCGCCCGCTCACGGGCGGGCTCGAGGTGGAGCTCTGCAGCGTGAGCGACGGCCCCGGTGAGCTGGTGGACAGCTACCAGGCCGTGGTGCGCGGCGTCGCCGGGGACGCCGCCGTGACGGCGACCGTGACGGACGTCGACGTCGACGGTCTGGCCGGCCTGGTCTTCGCCCACAGCATCCGTCACCGCGACACCGCCTCGATGCACGTCGTCGCGGAGCGCTTCGGCGCCGGGCCCGAGGTGCTGGTGCGCGCCGATGTCCGGGCGATGGACGGCGGCCCGGCGACGCCGCTGGACGGCCTGCTGGTGGACGCGGTGCTGCCTGTGACGCTTCGCCTGGAGCGCGCGAACGGGCTGCTCACGGCGACGCTGGTGTCCGACGCGACCGGCCCGCGCGACGCGGTCGTGCTTTCGGTGCCGGTCGCCGGCACGGACCTGGCCGCGTTCGCCTCAATGGGTGTGCTGCAGTCCGGTCAGGCGCTGGACGCCGCATCCCACGCCCGCTTCACGCCGCCGGTGCTGACGGTGGGCTTCGTGCCGCCGCCCGTCGTCGAGTGTGTGGGCGATGCCGTGCTGCCGCAGTCCGGCGCGACGCTGTCGCTCTCCGGATTCGCGCTCGACCACGTGACGACCGCGCGCATCGGGGCCACGGAGCTCGTCGTCGAACGTGCGGCCGAGGAGGCGATGGCGCTCCGCCTGCCCGTCGCTTCGGCGCCCATCGTCGGTCCGCTGTCGCTCGAGGGCGAGGGCGGGGTCGATGCCACGGACATGGTGCTGGCCACGGGCGGGCGGCCGTGGATCCGCGGCGACGTGGACGCGGACGGCGACGTGGACGCGTACGATCTGCGCGCCCTGCGGACACACTTGCGGCAGGCCACGCTGCCCGACTGCCGTGGGTCCGCCGACGTGAACGCCGACGGCCTCGTGAACGCCGCCGACGACACGCACCTGTCGCGCTGGGTCGCCGGCCGCCGGGGGGCGCTGCCGCCGGCCGCGCCGTTCCCGGTCGCCGGTGTCGTGCGCGGCGTCCCCGCTTGCGGCCTGGCGGCGGGCCCGGTGGTCCGGCGCCTCCTGCGCGCCGATGGGACACCGCTGACCGGCGCGCTCGTGGCGGGCGACGTCGTGCGCCTGGAGGGCGCGAACCTTCCCGTGACGCCGGAGGTCCGGTTTGGGGCCGCTGCCGCCAGTGTGCTCCCGGGCGGCACGTCCAGCGTCGTGAGCGTGCGAATCGGCGCCGTGCCCGCGAGCGGGCCGCAGTGTCTCGCCGTCGGCACGGGCGCGGCGGCGCAGGACGCGGCCGCACGCTTCGGGCCCGTCTACGGCGCCTCCGCGGCCAACCGGCCGGACCTCTGCCCCGTGCTCCAGGCCTCGCGGGCGGACTTCAGCGCCGCGGCCACGGCCCGCGCGGACGGGACGATCTTCCTGCCGCTCGACCCGCAGCGATTCGACCCCGCGCGTCGCCTGCGCATCTCGGTGAGCCTCGCCTGGCCGCTCGTCGAGGCCACCAACCGCGGGCCGCGCACGGCCTCGTTCTGGTACGCCGGGCCGACACGCGCGCCCCTGGACTCGGCCCCGATCACCTACGCCGAGTGGCTGGCGGATCTGGCCAAGACCACCGCCGAGGCCCTCGGCGCGGACGACGACTGCGACTGCGAGGCGCAGGTGCTGCCGGAGCCGGCCCTGGGTGGCCTGTCGATCCGACCCTGCCACCAGACCGCGCCCGTGCCGCCGGCGCCGCCGCCCCCCGCCGGGACCGTGCCCAACGGCCTGCCCCTGAAGCCCGTGTCACCGGGCCTCGGCGCCGCGTCGGCGTTCGCGCCGCCCCCCCCGCCGAGCTGCGTCGGCCTCGGCCCGGACGCCAGCGCCCTGCGTCGCGCCTGGTGCGAGTTCGCCACCGTCACGGCGCCGCGCGACGCGTACGACCCCGACGACGTCGATGACAACCTGAGCTACGTGGGCCTGCCGCGATGGGAGGGATTCCTGCCCATGGCGGTGCTGAACCAGACGATCGGCGCGCAGTGGGTCATCGACCCGCGGCTCCAGCCCCGCAACCACAAAGGCGTCAAGGTCGAGAGCACCATGGCGAACCGGCTGGTTTCCGGTCGATACTTCGATGCCTGTGCGATCGCCGCCCGGTCGCATCACTGCGGCAACCTGGCCGCGTCGTGGATGCCCGCGCTGCCGGCCGGGTCCCACATCGTCAAGGCGTTCTGGCAGCCGCTCGGGGGGCTGCCCGCCTCGGCGGATCCGGACAGCTTCTACAGCTGGCTCGCCCCCGCGGACGGGGGGCTGTCCGAGCCGACGCGCATGTATCTGGTGGGCATGCACGTGTCCGTCGGCACGGGCGAGTCGGCGGGCGGCACGCAGGGCTACCTGACCTGGGCCACGTTCTGGTATCCCATCGCGCCCGGCGAGACGCAGACGCGGGACGGTCGCCCGATCAGCGACGTCTACAACCCGAACTGCTTCGTCGGGGGCGCCGCCGAGCGGCCCGCCGAGCTGGCCGGCACGCCCTATGCGGGCTGGCACGCCTGTGTTCAGACCAGCCCGAAGCAGCAGTGCGGCAACCCCTGGGGTCCCGCGAACGAATGTGTGGCTGATCTCGCCTTCGACCAGGGCTGCGAGCGATGCCACGTGAATCAGGGCACGATTCAGTTCCCGGCGGGCGCGAACGACGAGAACGAGCCCTGGATGGCCATGGCCTGGCTGACGATCCCATCGTACATCGGAGCGGAGGCGCAGGCCTGCATGGGCCTGATCCTGGAGAAGGAGCTGCAGGGGAAGACACCCTACGCTTCGATCGCGAACTGCGACGACTTCTGATCGGGCGCCGAAGTCTCGCGCGGTCGGGTCGAGATCGTGGAAGATGGCGGGATGCACACGCCCGCCGAGAGAGCCATCACCGCGAGCGGCGCGCCTTGACGCGGCCGGCGGACGAGCACGGGCTCGCGCGCCGCGTGGGCCTCAACGCCGTGCTGGCGGTGGCGGCGCGCACCCCGCTCCCCCCCGTTCGCCTCGGCCGCTACGAGCTCGTGCGCAAGGTCGGCGCGGGGGGCATGGGGGTGGTCTTCCGGGCGCGGGACCCGGCGACGGACGGGCCGGTGGCGGTCAAGCTCCTGGAGCACGCCAACGCCGACCTCCGCGCCCGGTTCGCCCGCGAGATCGGCGTGCTGCGGAGCCTGGCGCACCCCCGGATCGTCCGGTATCTGGACGACGGCGTCGGCCCCGAGGGCGCGCCGTATCTGGTGATGGAGTGGCTCGACGGCTGCGACCTCGCCCACCGGCTGGCCGACGGCCCGACCGCGGTGGAGTTCGCGCTGCAGGTGGCGCTGGCCGCCGCCCGCGGCCTGGGGGCCGCCCACGCGGTCGGTGTCGTGCACCGGGACGTGAAGCCGGCGAACCTCTTCCTGGTGGGCGGGACCGCCGAGGGCCTGCGCGTGATCGACTTCGGCATCGCGCGGGCGCAGCAGGGGGACCCCGGCCTCACGGCGACCGGCGTGCTGGTCGGGACGCCGAGCTACATGGCGCCCGAGCAGTTGCGTGGCGAACACGGCGTACCGGCGGACGTCTGGGGCCTCGGGGTGACGCTCTTCGAGATGCTGACGGGCCGCGTGCCCTTCCCGGGGCGCGATGCAGCGGCGGTGCTGCTGGGGGCGACGACCTCGCCCTTCCCCGGCCTGGCCGGGCCGCGGCCGGACGCGCCGCGGGCGTTGGAGCTGCTGCTGGCGCGCATGTTGGCCCGGGACCCCGAGGCCCGGCCGCCGAGCATGGCCGCCGTGGGGGCCGAGCTGGCGGACCTGCTCGGCGATCTGCGGCCCCGCGCGCCGGGGCTGTCGATGCGCGAGGCCTCACCGAGCCCCCTGGCGTTGCAGGCCACGCTCGCGAGCCCGCCCCGCGCTCGAACGCTGCTCGGCCGCACCGCCCCGCTGGCGCGGGTGCGCGGCCTGCTCGCAGAGACGCTCGAGGACGCGGTCGCCCACGTCGTGCTGGTCTCGGGGGCGGCGGGCATGGGCCGTTCGGCGTTCCTGGACGCCTTGCACCCGGAGCCCGCGACGGGGCTGGAGGCGGCCCCGTGCGTGTTGCGCGTCACGGGGGAGCCGGCGCTGAGGCGGTCGCCCTTCGGCCTCCTGGCCGCACTGCTGGACGCCGCGGACGCGGCCGGGTGCGAAACGCTGCCCCTGCGGGCGCCGCTCGCACGACTGGGGGGCGAGGTGGGCGATGCCGGTGCCGAGGCCGTGGTGCTCGCCGACGCGCTGCGCGTGGCCTGGCTGGACGTGCTCGACGCGTGGCTCTCCCGGGAACCGACGTTCGTCTTCGTGGACGACGCCCACGAGGGCGACCTGGTCTCGCTGCGTTACCTGGCGCGGGCGGCGCGGCATCTCGAGTCGCGCCCCTTCGCGCTGGTGCTCACGACCCGCGTCGGCCCGGCGCACGACGAGCTGTGCGCCCTGCTGGACGCGCCGGAGGTAACGCAGGTTGCGCTGGCGCCCCTGCGGCCCGTCGCGATGGCGCGGCTCACTGCGGCGCTGACGCCCGGCGCACCCGCGGCGGAGCAGGTCCGGCTGGCCGAGCGAGCGTCCGGCAATCCGGGACTTCTGCACGCGCTGGCGCGGGGCGCCGCGCTCGGCGAGACCGAGGTGGTGGGGGCCTCTCCCGGCGCCTCCGCCGGGTGGGCGTGGGCCGGCCTGGCGCGCCTCGACGCCGATCCGCGGCGTCTGTTGCGGGCGGCGAGTCTCATCGGGGGCGCCTTCGACCCCTCGCTCCTGGCGGCGGTGCTCGGCGGCGAGACACAGGGCGATGACATCGTCGAGTGGTTGCGGTCACTCGTTCTGCGCGGTTTTCTGAGACTTCGGGGGCGGGATGTGTTCGAGTTTCCGGACGAACTCACGCGCGCGGCCTGCCACGATCTGCTGACCGACGGCGACAAGGCCACGGGAAACCGAGCCCTGGCGGACGCGCTCGCCGCGCTGGGGGCCGCGCCCGCCCGCGTCGCGCGGCACTATCTGCTCGGCGGGGCCCCGGCGCTCGCCGCACCGCATCTGTTCAGGGCCGCCCGTGCGGCCCTGGCGGGCGCCGACGCCACGCTGCTCGCGGCGACGCTGGACGAGGCGCTGGCGCACGCGATGGAGCCCGCCCTGCGCGCCGAGTTCCTGCTCCTGTCCGCCGAGGGCGCGTACTGGCAGGGGCAGGTCGCGCGCGCCCTGGAGGCGGCCGAGGCGGCCACCGCGCTGTGCGCGCCCGGGAGCGCGGCCTGGCTCCGGGCGCAGTCCCTGCGGGTCACGGCGGCGGGCCAGCTCGGGCGCAACGCGCTGCTGGCCGAGATCCGGGACGCCGTGCTGCCGCTGGAGCCCGCCGAGCCCGCCGCGCGCGACGCGCAGAGCATCTGCCTGGGTCGCCTGGCCACACAGCTCGGTGTGCTGGCCGACGCCGACACCTCGGCCATCCGCGCCCTGCTCGCGCGGCGGCTCGCCGACGGCGGCCTGGGGGCGATGGCCCGCGCGTGGGCCTGGCGCGGCATTCCTCACCTCACGGATCTGCACTACGACACGGCCATCGAGGCGCTGACCTGTGCCCACGACGCCCACGTCGAGGCGCTCGATCACCGCGCCGCGGCTCAGATCCAGGTCTATCTGGGGTCCTACTTCTGCTGGATCGGCGCCTGGGCGCGGGCGGCGGAGGTCATCGACGACGCGCAGCGCATCGCGCGCCGGCTCGGCGCCGACTACCTCGAGCTGTGGGCCGACTACGCGCTCGGCAAGCTCCAGGCCGAGACGTCTCCGCTCGCGGTCGCGAGCGCGACCCTGACGCGAATCATCGACCGGACCGCGAGCAGCCCCCGGATCCGGGCGGGCGCTCACATCTACCTCGCGCTCGCCGCCCAGCGAGCGGGGGCCGCAGACGTCGCCGTGGCCTCCGCCCGGGCGGCGTACGAGGACCCCGCGGCGACCTCCGTCCGAGGACCGGCGGCGGCGGCGCTGGCGCGGGCGCTGCTGGCGGCCGGCGAGTCCGCGTCGGCCACCGCGCTGGCGGACACCGTGGCCGAGGCGACCGGGCAGGACATCATCGAGTTCCAGTTCCTCGTGTGGCTCGCCCACGTGGAGCTCACGGAGATCACGCGCGGGTCCGAGGCCGCCCGCGCCGCCCGCGCCGGCGCCCGCAACGCGCTTCAGCGCCGGGCCGCCACCCTGGCCGACCCGCTGCGGCGCAACGCCTTTCTGCGTGGACCCCACGTCAACGCCCGCCTCGCGGCGGACGCCGGACGACCCGACGCGTCCGCTCAGGACTGATCGGGCGCGACCTCGGGCCACGCATCCAGGGCGGCGCCCACGGCGGCCTTGTCGGCGGGCGCGGCCTCCATGCGGCCCAGGGCTTCGCGGAGCAGATGCCGAGCGCGGTGGAGGCGGCTCTTGATCGTGCCGGCCGGAACGCCCTGGATCTCTGCCAGCTCGCCAATGCCGACATCCTCCCAGTAGTACAGCTCGACCGCGATCTGCAGCTCCACCGGCAGGTGCTGCAGGCACTGCGTCAGCAGTCGCTCGGACTCGTGCCGGGCGGCGCGCGTGGCGATGCCGGTGCGAAGGTCCACGAGGGAGCTCACGGCGAAGTCGGGCGCACGCTGGCGGTCGCGTGTCGCCGCGCGCAGGTGTTCCAGGAACACGTTGCGCGCGACCCCGTACAGAAACGCCCGGAACGACGCGACGCCCACGCCGCGGACTCCGGACTCCGCCACGCCCAGAAACGTGCGCTGCACGAGGTCGTCCACGTCGTCGCCGAGTTTCGTGCGGAAGAAGCGGACGATGGCGTCGTAGTAGCGCTCAATCAGGGTCGTGGCGGCGTCGTGGTCGCCTTCCATCCACGCCCGATACAGCGCGTCGTCCCCCGGCGCGTTCACACGCCGAACTCCCGCGCGAAGGTCTCGGCGAGCTGCGCCCGGGCGTCACCGAGCAGAGGCACCCCATGGGCCGGCAGCAGGTGGCGAAAGGGGAGCTCGAGGATGCGCCGGAAGTCGGCGGCCTCGGGTTGAGCGGCACTCCGCCACCCGGGGCCGACGTTCGCGGGCCGGATGAAACCGAAGGCGCGCATGCGCTCGGCGCTCGGCGCGTCGAAGAACCCGTCGGCGTCCACCCAGTTCTGGAGGCTGTCACAGGAGATCAGCACGCCGTCGTCCACGGGCAGCCAGAGCAGCGCCTCGGGGACCTTGGAGGTCTCGAACAGAAAGACCCGCGCGTCCGGCACGGGGGGCTCGGCGTCGGGCGAGAGGAGGGCGTCCGGCGCCCGGTCGCCTTGGGGCGGCGCGCCGGCGAGGCTGAAGTACCGGGCCCCGGTGCGCGCCAGGTAGAAGGCATCGTCCATGCCGTGAAAGGCACCGAGCCGGACCACCTGCGTCACCCGGCCCAGGGCGTCGAGGGCCGCCAGACCGGCCTCGTCCAGCCGGACCGTGTTCACCAGGGTCAGCGAATCCCCGCGGCGAAGGACGGTCATGTTTCGACTGAACTGCCAGTCGGCGCCCATGAAGTTCGGGCGCGAAGTGCCCGTCACGAAGAACGTGTCCGGGAAGATCTCTTCGAGGGGACCGTGGGGCAGGGCGGCGGGATGTGTCATGCCGCCAAGATACAGGCGGCCGTGCGATTTGGCATCCATCGGGCGCGCTCATGGCCTGGTACTGGGAGCGCTGAGCGGGCCTTACTTGGACAGCACCGGCCCGACCACCACCCCGCCGAAGCGGGGATAGACCACGCTCACGCCGTTGACGATGCTGGCGCCGTCGCTGTTGCGCACGCGGCCGATGGGGCGGGCGGTGTCGAAGCGGCCGGGGGCGTTCTGGGCGGCGCAGGTGGCCGCGGCGGCGGTGTCGGCGAGCACGACCTCGACGACGCCGGGGAGCACGTTCACGCGGCGCAGGTTCACTTCCTGGTTGCAGGCCGCCGAGAGCAGGGTGAGGGAGATGCGCTCGGCGTCGAGCGCGGTGTTCACGGCCGCCACGATGCCGGGCACCACGCCGGCCTGGCTGAAAAGCGTGGTCAGCATCGCCGCGCGCTGGTCGCAGCCGCGACCGTCACAGGTGAGCGAGGTCGCCGTGCCCGAGACGAAGTCGACCCCCACCGTGTAGGGGCCGGCGATCTGGGGGCGCAGCCACACGTCGAACCGGATGTTGCCGTCGGCGTTGCAGTTGAAGAACAGCAGGCAGTCGCGGTTCACGTCCATATAGGCTGTGCGGGTCAACTGCACGGTGCGCGACTCGGGGTGCACGACCGCGCTGGCCGGGCCGGCCCAGCGCAGCGAGCCCGTGGCGTCTGCGGCGCTCAGCGCGCTCTGGGCCAGGGCGTTGGCGTCGAAGCCATCGAGGGCGGCCTGCACGAGTGTGTTGAGCGCCGCCGTGTCCAGGCGCAGCGAGGCCGAGCCATGGTTCGCGAGCAACACGCTGGACGTGCGGTTGTCCATCCACGGCGACAGCGCCGCGACGCGCACGCTGCCGCGGTTCGGCGCGCCGGAGACCTCGACGTGGCGCCCGGTCAGGTCGCCGTTCTCGAAGAAGAACACCGAGGCGTTCTGCGGCACGTTGTCGATCGAGAGGCTCGTGGTCGCGTCGTTGAGCGCGCCGAGGGCGGCGGCGAAGCGGACGGGCGAGTCCGTGCCCAGGCTCTGCGTGGTGGCCGCGCCGGCGAAGTTGGCGCTGGCATAAAGGCTCATCGCCGCGGTGATCTGACCCTCGCTGGCGAGGCCGGTGTAATCGAGGAAACCGCCGAGCGCCGGCACCGACAGACCGAAGCCGTTGTCGAAGACACTGAAGCTGCCCCCGCCGCCGGCCATGGTCTGCGGCGCCGCCAGGGGCGGCCCGAAGCGCGACTCGACGTTCGGCCGCTGCCACTGGGCGGACACGGCCGACCACACGGGGAACGCCCCGTAGAGCGGGTGGGCGTTGATGATGCCGCCCAGGAAGGTGGCCCGCGTCTCGCCCGAGGGGAGGGGCGCGGGGTCACGAAGGGCGCGGCCGAGCGTGCCCAGGTGGCGGCCCTGCGCGATGTAGGCGTTGAGCACGGGGCCGTACACGGCCGGGGCGCCGGAGCCGCCGCGGTGGGCGGTGCTGTAGAGGATGCCGCTCTGGTGGGGGCGCCAGCAGAACACATCCACCATGGCCATCGGGGCCGTCGCCGCGCCCAGGTTCACGCCGGCGGCCGTCAGGGCGGCGAGCTTCTCGTCGAGCGCGCGCTGACACGTGACGGCGGGATCCTCGGGCGGCAGCAACACACCGCCCCCGCCGGGATCCAGGACGGTGCCGGGCGCGGCGGCGTGGGCGGCGCCGGCGGCGGTCAGAGCAACGGTGGCGAGCAGGGACGCGGCGGCGATTCGAGACTTCATGTTTTCCTCCAGTGCGGGTGGCGTGGAGGATTACCGGGGCCCCGGGGGATTCTTTTTCGGGCCGTGCGATTTCAGGGCTGAACGAACCCGAAGTGCTCCGCCGAGCAGGAGGGACAGATGCCGTGGGTCACGTCCGCCTTGGCGTGGTGGCCGATGTAGACCTCGACCTGCTGCCAGTAGCCGGCGTCGTCGCGGATCTTCTTGCACCAGGTGCACATCGGCACGAGGCGCTGCAGATCCTCGATCTCGGCCATCCGAGCGGCCGTCAGCGCGGCCTCGGCCTCGACGCGCTCCGTGACGTCCGCGCAACTGCCGATGTAGCCGGCGAACACGCCATCCGCGTCGTAGAAGGGCACGCCCCGGTCGAAGATCCAGCGGTAGGTGCCGTCCGCGCGCTGCAGGCGATACTCCATCTCGAAGATGCGCTGCGCGGCGAAGTTCGTCAGGTAGTGGTCGAGACATCGCTGGAAGTCGTCGCGGTGCACGCCCTCGGTCCAGCCGTTGCCGATCTCCTGCGCCAGCGTGCGGCCGCGGAAGTTCAGCCAGCGCTCGTTGAAGTAGTTGCAGAGCGCGTCCGTGCCCGCGCGCCAGATCAGGATGGGCGACTGCTCCACGAGCACGCGGTATTCGTCGCCGGTCAATCGGTGCGCGGGCATGTCGCCTCCTCGGGTCTGTGGAGCGCGGCGCGCAAGGCAATCCGAGCCCTCACCCCGCGTTTCGGCGCGTGCGGGGGAGGGTCTTTTCGGGCGGGGAGTTGCGGCGGACCCGGGCGGGTGCCGGCCGACTCAGCCGATGGTGGTGCCCGGCGGGAGGTCGCCCGGGACGGCGAGCAGCTCGAGGGTGGGGCCCTCGCCGGCGGCCAGGAGCATGCCGTTGCTCACGATGCCGCGGATTTTGCGGGGGGCCAGGTTGGCCAGCAGAACGACCGCCCGGCCGACGAGGTCCTCGGGGGCGTAGCGGACGGCGATGCCGGCGCAGATGGTGCGCGGGGCGGCCTCGCCGGCGTCCACGGAGAGCACCAGGAGCCGGTCGGCGTCCGGGTGTCGCGCGGCCGTGAGAATGCGCGCGACGCGGAGGTGGAGCTTGGCGAAGTGGTCGTACTCGATGATGCCCTCGGCCGCGGGCTTGGCGGGCTCGGCGGCCTTGGGGGCGGCCTCGGCGGGCTTCGGCGCCGCCTCGGTTTTCGGGGCCTTGGGTGCCTTCGCGGGCTTGGCGGGCGGCGCGGCGTCCCCGGGCTCGGTGGCCTCGGCGGGCTTCTCGATGCGGGGGAAGAGACCGTCCCCGGGCTGCGTCTGCGTGCCGGATTTCAACAGACCCCACGTCGCGGTGGCGGCCAGGGTGCGCTGCTCGGCGGGCACGCCCAGGCGGTCGAGCAGGGCCGCGGCCTTGTCGGGCAGGAACGGCAGCGTCCAGGTGGCCACGATGCGCAGGGTCTCGCAGAGTGAATACAGGACCTCGCGCAGGCGGGCCTTCTTCGCCGGGTCGCGGGCCAGGACCCAGGGGGCCGTGCTGTCCACGTACTTGTTGGCGGCGCGCACCAGCTCCCAGATCGAGGCGAGCGCCCGCTGCAGGGCCAGCTCGTCCATGGCGCGGATGAGCTCGGGCCGCACGCCCTCGTAGACGGCGCGGAGGACGTCGTCGTCGCGGTCGGCCTCACCGCGCTCGGGCACCACCGCGGCCTCGTAGCGCGAGAGCATGCCCAGCGAGCGGCTGGCCAGGTTGCCGTAATCATTGGCCAGATCGCCGTTGATGCGGTCGATGAAGGCCTTCTCGCTGAAGCTGTTGTCCGTGCCGAACGTGCCCTCGCGCATCAGGAAGTAGCGCAGACAGTCGCGGCCGTAGGTGCGCGCCAGGTGCAGGGGCTCGATGGCGTTGCCCAGGCTCTTGCCCATCTTCTGGCCGTCCACGCCGACCCACCAGCCGTGCACGAACATGCGCTTGGGCAGGGGCCAGCCGGCGGCGAGCAGGAAACACGGCCAGTACACGGCGTGGAACCGCACGATGTCCTTGCCGAGCAGGTGGAGCACGTGCGGCCAGTACTTGCGCGACAGCTCCGTGTCCGGGCCGCCCAGGGCGCTCATGTAGTTGGTCAGGGCGTCCAGCCACACGTAGACGACGTGTTTCGGATCGCTGGGCGAGGGCACGCCCCACTCGATCGTCGTGCGGCTGATCGAGATGTCCTGCAGGCCGCCCTCGACGAACCGCATCACCTCGTTGTAGCGGCTCTCCGGTCGCACGAACTCGGGGTTGGCGCGCAGGAAGTCCAGCAGCTTCGGGCCGTACTTCGACAGGCGGAAGAAGTACGAGGGCTCCACCGTCCAGGTGACCACGTGGCCGCTCGGCGACTTGCCGTCGACGATCTCGTCCTCGTTGAAGTAGGCCTCGTCGCCGATGCTGTACCAGCCCTCGTACTTGCCGAGGTAGATGTCGCCGTTGGCCTCCATCGCGCGCCACAGGTCCTGCACGACCTTCTCGTGCCGCTCGTCCGTGGTGCGGATGAAGTCGTCGTAGCTGATGCCCAGCTCGTCCCAGGCGGCGCGGAACAGCGCCGAGGTCGCGTCCACGTGGGCCTTGGGCGTGATGCCCTTCTCCTTGGCGGACTTCTCGACCTTCTGGCCGTGCTCGTCCGTGCCCGTCAGGAAGCGGACGTCGTCTCCGGCGAGGCGGTGCCAGCGGGCGAGCGTGTCCGCGGCGAAGGTCGTGTAGGCGTGCCCCACGTGGGGGGCGCCGTTGACATAATAGATGGGCGTGGTGATGTAGATGGTCGACATGATGGCGGCCAGATACCACGCCCGACCGGCCACGCGCCAGCGTCGGGCTGCGCGTGCGTGTCGCACGATTCGCGGCGATTTCTCCCCGGGCGCTCAGCCCCCCCCGCCGCCCTCGCCACCGCCACCGCCACCCCCACCGGGCCGGGCGGCGCCGCCGCGACGACGCCGGCGTCGCTTGCGGGGTCGACCGTCGGCGCCCGGGCCGGCGTCGGCGCCCTCGGGGCCGTCGTCCTCGCCCTCGTCGTCGTCGCCAAGGGCGCCGGTCTCCTGCGCGTCGAGCGCGGGGCCGTCCTTGGGGGGCGGGGCCTCGGCGGCGGGCGGGTTGGGCTTGCGCGGCTGGTTCTGCGGGTTGGGCTTGCGGGCTTGCGCGTCGGGCGCGCGCTCCGGCCGTGGGGGCCGCTCTCCGCGGGGCGCCTGGGGCTGACCCTGCGGCCTCTGTCCCTGCCCCTGCGGCTTCGGACCCTGGCCCTGGGGCTTCGGTCCCTGGGCCTCACCCCGGCGGGGTTCACCGCGGGCCTCGGGCTTGCGGGGCTCCTGGGGGGCGCGGGGCTCACCGCCGCCCCGCATGAGTGCGGCCACGCGGGGCGCGGCGGCGGGCCGACTCGCGGCGCGGGGCGCGGCGGCGGCGGGCCGGG
>CAINDO010000431.1 GCA_903847385.1 uncultured Myxococcales bacterium | reverse complement strand
CGGCGAGCCCGGTCCCGGACGCCGCGCCGTTGCTCCCCGACGCCGCGCCGTTGCTCCCCGACTCCGCGCCGTTGCTCCCCGACGCCGCGCCGTTGCTCCCCGACGCCGCGCCGTTGCTCCCCGACGCCGCGCCCGTGGTCCCCGACGCCGCGCCCGTGGTCCCCGACGCCGCGCCCGCGCTCCCTGACGCCGCGCTCCCCGACGCCGAGGTCGACGCGGCGCTCCCGCCCGGTCCGCCGGCCTGCGACCCGCCGCTCGAGATCGACCCGGCGGACACCGCCGCGCTGCCCCTGGACCTGCGGACCTTCTCGGCCCGGGGGGGGACGGGTCACTACCGCTTCCGCCTCGTGGACCCGGAGTCGGGGGGCCTGGTGAACCTGCTCACCGGCGCCTACCTGTCGAGCGAGCTCGTCGGCACGACGGAGCAGATCCGCCTGACGGACACGCAGTGCCGGGGCGAGGCGGTGGCGAGCGTTGCCATCGTCGCGCCGGTCACCGTGCACCCGGGCGGCGGCGTCGTGGCCACCGGCACCGCCTTCACCTTCGCGGTCGAGGGCGGCTCCGGCGACTTCCTGTTCTCGAACTTCGGCCTGCCCGGCAGCGGTGGCGTGGTGAGCCCGTCGGGTGACTTCCAGGCCGGCCCGCGCATGGGCCTCGACCGCGTGCACGTCGAGGATCTCCGCACGGGCGAGCAGGTGACGGTGGTGATCGACGTGCGGGGGAGCGCGGGCCTCGTCGCCGCCCCGGCGCGGGTGGCGCTGCCGCTGGGCTCGCGGTTCAGGCCCACGATCACGGGCGGCACGGGTGAGCGCGTCGCGACTCTCTCCGGCGACGCCGCGCACTTCGAGGACGGTTTCCTGGTCGGTGACGCCCCGGGCAGCGGGGAGATCCGCTACGACGACCCCTTCGCCGGCACCTCGATCACGGTGCCCTACGACGTGATCGCGCCGCTGCAGGACCCCCAGGCGCGGGCCGGCGATTCGGGTTTCTTCCCGGTGCCGGCGGCGCCGGGCGACATCGACGGCGACGGCTTCCCCGACGCGATCATGGGGGTGGCCGAGGCGGACGTGGCGGCGCTCAACGGCGGCGCCGTGTACGTGTACCGGGGCGGCCCTGCGGGCCTCGACCCCGCCCCCGCCCGGGTGCTGGCCGGGACCGAGCGGCGCGACGAGTACGGGCGCGCGGTCGCCACGGCCGACTTCGACGGCGATGGTCTGGTGGACCTCGCCGTGGGCGCGCCCGCCGCGGACGTGGGCACGGGCGACGCCGGCGGTGTCTACCTTTACCGCGGCGAGGCCGGCGGCCTCTTCAGCGCAGATCCTGTGCAGGTCCTCTCGTCGCGCGTGGGCAGCGATCGCACGGGCCAGAGCGTCGCTTTCTGCGACTTCAACGGGGACGGCCGCCTGGACCTGGCCGTGGGCGCGCACCTGGCCGAGGACCGCGCGGCGATTCCCCTCGCCACGGACCAGGGCGCCGTCTTCGTCTGGCTCGGTTACCCGGACGGCTTCACGGAGCGCCCGGACCAGAAGATCTACGGCCAGTTCCCCGACGGCGTCGGCGGCTGGCGCAATCAGGCGGCCATCCGCTTCGGCACCTGGATCTCCGTCGGCGACTTCGACGGCGACGGCCTCTGCGATCTCGTGGGCTCGTCGACGACCTACGGCAGCGTGGCGCCGCGCACGGCGGACGGCTACGCGCTGCTCTATCTGGGCATGCCGCCGGGCCCTGCCGGCCCCGGTGGTCTGGCGACGCGCCCGGCGCGCGCCTGGGCGGGCCTTTCGGACGTCGACGCCGACGCCTCCTTCGGTCGCGTCACGGCGATGGGTGATCTCGACGACGACGGGTTCGCGGACCTGGTCGTCGGCCAGATCAACCACGACCGCTTCCCGGGTCGGAACGAGAACCAGGGCGCGGTCCGGCTGTTCCGCGGCGGGCCCATCCCCATGGACACACCCTCGGCGCTCCTGCCGGCCGAGGTCGCCGACTGGACGCTGGAAGGGGACGCCGCCGGGGACAACTTCGGCCTCTTCGTCTCCATCGCCGACGCGGACGGCGACGGAGTCGCCGATCTGGTCGCCGGTCACTGGCGCGACGAGGCCGTGGGCGGCACGCAGGACGTGGGGCAGGTCTCGCTCTACCGCGGCAACGTCGGCCGGCTGCCGGACTTCATCCCGCTCCGGTCCTGGGCGGGCCGGGCGCGGGACGAGCGCCTGGGCACGGCGGCGTTGCCCCTCGGCGACGTGGACGGCGACGGCGCGGTGGACCTGCTGGCGCACATCGCCCGGGCCAACGAGGAGGGTTACGAGGTGGGCGCGCCGGTGTTCCTGCCCGGGTCGGTGCCCGATGTGCCCGACCGGCCCATGACGCTCTTGCTCAACCCCGGTCAGGCCTCGGGGACCGAGGTCGGGCGCGCGGTCGAGGTGCTCGGCGACCTGGACGGCGACGGCGAGCCCGAGGTCGCCGTGGGCGTGGGCAACGGCGACTCGGCGCTCCAGGGCATCAACGCGGGCTCGATCACGCTGCACCGCGGCGCGCCGGGCGGCCCGACCGCGGCACCCCTGGGTGAGCTGCGCGGTTACGCCGGGCACTCCGCGTTCGACAACCTGGGCGTGGCGATCTCCCGCGCCGGCGACTTCGACGGCGACGGACGGCTCGACTTCTTCGCGGTCGCCCGCAACGAGGACCGGCCCGCGGCGTTCGCGGCGGGGTACGCGGGCGACGCCGCGTGCGCCGGCGCCGTGTCCGACGGCGGCGCGGCGTTCCTGTGGCGGGGCAACGGGGCCCAACCGGCCACGCCGGCGGCGGTCTACTTCGTGCCGAGCCGGAGCGCCGCCGCGCAGGCCGTGCTGGCCGACGTCGACATCAACGGCGACGGTCGAGACGACCTCGTCGTCGGTGGGGACCTGTATGACCCAGTGGTGAATGGTACGACCGTCGTCGACGGCGGCTGGTTCGGGGTCCTGCTCGGTCGACCCGTGGCCGATGGCGCGATCCGCGTGCTCTGCGACACGGTGATGGACGTCGCCGGCGTGGCGACGTCGGACAGCCTGGGCCGCGCGCTGGCGCCCCTGGGCGACCTGGACGGCGACGGCTGCGACGAGTTCGCCGTGGGCGCCTACCGCGAGGCCAACTCCGGTCGAACGGGCGCCGGCGTGGTGCGGGTTTTCCGCGGCTTCGGCGGGCCGAACTGCCCCGCGGCCCCGCAGTTCGTGGCCTTCACGGCGGGGGCGGCCAACGAGAACGCCGGCATCGCCCTGGCCGGCGGTGGCGACCTGGACGGCGACGGCCTGGGCGACCTGGTGGTCGGCGCGCCCAACCACGTGCGCGGCGCCCTGACGACGGGCGCGGCCTACGTGCTCCCCGGCGGGTGGATCCGCGCGCAGGCGTGGCGGCCCTTCGTGGCGGGCCAGCCCATCGGCGACGCGATCCCGTTCGGCGCGGCCGGGGCCGGCTGGCGCCTCGAGGGCGACGCCAACGGCGAGCGGTTCGGGGTGGGCCTGGCCATGGTCCCGCCGCCGGAGGGCGCCGTGCGCTGGGGCGTGGCCATCGGCGGCGTCGTCGGCGAATTCGACGGCGTCGCGCGCAGCGGCGGCGTGCGGGTGTACCGCGCCCGCGGCGACGTCCCGGGCATGGACCCCGTGCCCGTCGCCGGCATGGGCGGCGAGACGGGCCGCGTGCTCGGACGCTTCGGCGAGGCGCTCGCGGCGGGCCGCTTCCGCGGTCGCGCGTTCGTGATCGTCGGCGCGCCCGAGGCCAGCGCCAACTCGCTCGACGCCGGCGCGGTCTACGCCTTCCCGGTGTGGTGACTCAGGGCCCGAAGTCCTGGATGATCGTGATGCTCTGGTTGGCGTCGATGTACCAACCACAGCCCACGGTGCCGTGGTCCGCGATCATGTTCTCGTAGTGGCCGCCGCCGGGTCCCTCGGAGAAGAACGCCGCCAGGCAGTTGGCCACGGTGGCCTGCACCGTGCCCTGCACGTTCCACCCGAGCCAGCCGGGGCAGGCGTTCTCGGCGTGGGCGATGCCGCCGCCGCCCGTGCGCTGGAAGTGCCCGTGCGGCGACTGCTGCTGGTGGTCCTCCTGGGCGCCCTCGGTGGCGTAGGCCTCGATGGCCTGCGAGCGCGCCACGGGGGGGCGCCCGAGCTGGGCCCGATAGCGGTTCGTCTCGGCGACGCAGAAGTCGTAGTCGGTCGACGGCGGCTGGCTGGGCGGCTCGCTCGGCGGCTGTGTCGGCAGGGCCGGCGCGTCCGGCGCGAAGGGCGAGCGGGCGTCGTCCGGGGCGGGGCCGGCGTCGTCGGGCGGCTCGGCGGCCTCGAAGGCATCGGCGCTGCCGCCCGGGCCGGCCGTGGGGGGCCCCGTGGGCGGGCCGACCATGCGGCGCAGGTCGGGGACACCGCCGGCGTCGATGATGTGCGGATCCTCCACGAACTGCGCGCAGGCGCCGAGCAGGCCGGCGAGGCCGAGGGCGGCGAGGCGCGTGGGGTTCAGGGCGGGGGACGACGTTCGCATCGGCTCGAACCCTAGGGGCGCAGGCCCCACCTGCGCAAGGGTCTCAGGTGAGGGGCGGCAACGCGGGCCGGCGCCCCGGCTCGCGCCGCTCCAGGCGACGCAGCAGCGCGTCCAGCAACCGGACGGCCTCGACGATGTGGGGGCCCTTGTTCAGCATGATGCAGTCGGCGCGGCGGCCGAGGGCGACGTCGGCGATCTCGGCGCGCGTCGCCACGCCGGCCTGCGCGAGCGTCTCGAGCACCTGCGTGGCCCACACCACGGGCACGTGAGCGGCCTCGCACAGGCGCAGCAGTTCTTCCTGAATCTCGGCGAGGCGCTCGAAGCCGCACTCCACGGCCAGGTCGCCGCGGGCGATGAGCACACCGCACACGGGCTTGCGCAGCGCGGCCAGCAGCAGCGCGGGGAAGTCGGCCACGGCGCGTCGCGTCTCGATCTTCAGCGTCACGACGGGCGAGGGGCCCTCGGCGGCGTCCAGGCGGGCCTGGAGAGCGAAGACGTCCTCGGGCGCGTTGACGAACGACAGGGCGACCATGTCCGCGTGCGCCGCGACGAACGGGAGATCGGCGTGGTCGCGCTCGGTCAGCGCCGGGACGGTCGAGGGCGTCTCCGGCAGGTTGATGCCGCGCCCAGCGCGCAGCTTCTGCGTGCCCCCGCGCACATGCTCGAGCCGGATTCGCACGTGATCGGGCGCCACGGCCTCGACCCGCCCGCGGAACTTGCCGTCGTCCAGGGAGACGGGGTCGCCGACCCGCACGGCGGCCAGGGCCTCGGGCAGCGTGCAGCCCACCACGGCACAGGCGTCCGGCGTCGCCGGGCGCCCGGTGCGCTCGTCGCGGGCGATCTCCAGCGCGTCCCCGGCGCTGAGCGACAGTCCGCAGGGCGCCAAGGGCAGGGGGCCGAGCGTCGTGTCCCGGGTGCCCTCCGCCGCCCCCTCGGGCACGGCGCGGCGCGCGTGGCGGAGCAGGACACCGGCGGCCAGGTGCACGCGGCGGCGGGCCGTCAGCACGGCCCCACCGCGCAGGACCTCCGCGACCCGAAGCGTGCGCGCGCGCCCCCGGGCGTCCGTGACGCGCAGCTTCTCGCCGGGCTGCAAGTGCGCCCGCCAGGCCGCCGGGAGGCGCAGCACGGCCTGAACGCTCTCGGGAGCGGGGGCGGGGACCTCGGCGTCCGTGACCCACAGCCGCGCCGGGGCGCGCGTCTCCCGATTCGGCCGCAGGCGCAGCACGGCGGGCGCGCCGACGATCTCCGCCGTGCGCAGCTTCGGGCCGGTCAGATCCATGAGCACGCGGCAGGGTCGCCCGCTCTCCCGTGCCGCGGCGCGCAGGTGCTCGATCGTGGCCTGCCAGGCGGGCGCGGCGTCCCGGGCGCAGTTCACGCGCAGGCAGTCCAGGCCCGCCTCGGAGAGCGCCCGCAGCAGGGCCGGGTCGTCGGCGGCCTCGGCCGGAGCGGTGACCATGATGCGGCAGCGGCGGCCCTCCGGCGGCGGGCCGAAGAGCGCGTCCGCATGCGCGGCGACGGGGTCGGTGTCCACGAACAGCGGCGGGGCGGGCCGGGACGGGCGCCCGGCGAGGGCCCCCAGGGCGGTGAGCAGCGTGTCCAGGGTCGGCAGCACGGCGGACCCGGCGTAGACCAGCGGCGCCAGACCGCGCGCCAGAAGGCGGGCCTGCAGGGGCCGCAGATCCGTCGCCCGCAGCGCGACGTAGTGCACGAGGTTGGTCGCGCCGGCGAGGCGCTCGGGGTGCACCGCGGCCAGCGCCGCCCGGGCCGTCGGCGTGTCGGTCGAAGCCGCCACCCGGTCGCGGAGCGCCTCGACCTCGGTCAGCAGCGATGCCAGTTCGGTGTCCACGCGGCGCAGCATGCGACCGCGCGCGCGCTTTGCCCAGGCGCTTGTCGCGGTCGGGCCGCTGCGCATGACCTGCGTCGGGTCCCGGTCAGTCCAGGTAGCGTGTCCTCAGCCCGATCCCCGCCGAGGTGGTCGCCACCGCGGACGTGTTGTTGCCCCAGACCGTTCGCGCGTGGCCCAGGTTGAGCTCGACCTCGGGGGTGATGCGGAAGATGGCGCCGAAGTTCACGACGGCGCGGTCTCGCTCCAGGCGGACCTCGCGCAGTTCGAGGTTGTTCGTCCCGCCGTACTCCGCGGCGGGCAGCTCCGGGTCCACGGCGGCGACGCTCACCCCGATCACGCGGCCCCGCTCCACGGCCAGGTCGGCTTCGACGCCGGCGTAGGGCAGCAGCCGCCCGAACAGCAGCTGACCTGCCCGCACGGCGCCCGTGACCTGGTCGGCGGCGCCGCCCATGCGGAGCACGTAGCCCGCGTCGAGTCGCACGAACGTGCCCGTGCCGAAGGCCGCGCCGCCCAGGAGCCGCAGGGACGCGTCGAGCTGACCGTCGCCGAGCGTCACGTCGTCGCGGACGTTCTCCGGGGCCACGTAGCGGCCGACGTCCGCCAGGAAGGCCTCCTTCGAGCGCGGGCGATCGCCGAACGTGCCCTGGGGCGCCTCGTAGCCCGTCGGGGCCTTGAGCCGCCCCTCGAGCGCCAGGGCCTCGCTGCCGCCCAAGAGCTGCCAACGCAGGGCCAGGTTCAGGTCCGTGGGCCCGAACACGCTGCGCGACAGGTGGATGATGTTCTCCTGATAGTAGTCGATGCCCTCGCCGCCCTCGGGCGCCGGCAGCAGGATCACCGGGTCGGCGGTGTAGCTGACCTGCTTGAAGGGCAGCCAGAACTCCAGCTCGAGGTGGTCCAGCAGGCCGAGCCGGATGTCCGGCGTGAAGCCGATGGCCTGGTAGCGGCCGTTGAGCGAGAACGGAGTGGCGTCGGCGTCGTCCAGGAACTCCTCGGTCGCGCTCTCGTAGTCGAAGCGCACCACGGTCGCGAGCTCGCCGCGGGCGAGCGTCCAGGGCGAGGCGGCGGCGGGCCCGGCGCCCAGCCCGAAGGCGAGGACCAAGGCGACGAGCGGCAGGGCGCGGGGGCGGGGGCGGGGCATGCGCATGGGCACCTCGGGGCGGAAGAGCGTCAGAAAGTCACGAAGGGCGGTCGCGTGTCGGCGGGCTTGCGGGGCTCGGGTCGCGAGGCCGGCGCCTTCACGGGGGGCTCCGGTGCGGGCCGGGCGCGCGGCGTCTCGGCCGCGACCACGGGGGCGCTCGGGGGGGGCGGCGCCTCCGTGGCCGGGGCCGGGGGCGCCTGCGTCGGCGGGGCGG
>CAINDO010000430.1 GCA_903847385.1 uncultured Myxococcales bacterium | reverse complement strand
CACCACCGCCGCCGCCCGGTTCTGCGGTCCCGCCGACCGTGCCGCCGGTGGCCGGCGTACCGCCCGAGGGGCCGGACCCGCCGGCGCTGCCGCCGTCGCCGCTCGCGCCGCCGCTCGTGCCCGCGTCCGCCTCGGCGGCGACGCAGATCCGGTCGACCAGCACGGTGCCCTCACCGCAGGACTGAATGGGGGGGTCGTCGCCGCAGGCCGCCAGGATTGCCCCGGCGAACAGCAGCGCCCCCCATGGACTCGTCCCTCGTCGCTCAGCGAGGTGCGCCATGCTCATTGCTCCGAATTCGGGTTTGTCGGTAGGCGATGAGGTTAGAGAAGGGAACGTTTGATGTTCAACTGCTGATGACCCTGGTTCGGTCGATTGGCGGCGAGGGCCCCCCAGTACTCTGGGGGTAAAAGAGTGTTTGGAGCCTCGGTAGTTTCGAAAGCGTGACCGGCAAGACGCCGGCCGAAAACGAAACTTCTGGAGGGAAGATCACCATGTCTCGCAGCCTGACCGCCCTGAGCCTCTCGTTCGCCGCCGCCGTGTCCGTCGTCGCCGCCGCCCCCGGGGCGGCCGAGGCCGCCAACGGGCCGAACCTGTCGGTGAGCGTCACGCCGCCCCCGGCGACGAACGTGTACGCCGCGGGTCGCTACAACCTGACGGTCGCCAACGTCGGCAACCGCGACGCCTTGAACGTGAGCGTCGTGATCAACCTGCCGAGTTCGCTCACCAGCCCGTACCCCGGGATCATGGGCACGCTCGGCGCCCGCAGCGCCGGCTGCAACGTGTCCGGGCTGGTCCTGACCTGCAACATCGTCAAGATCCGTGCGGGTCGGAACGCGCCGCTGTTCTTCGACATGACCTTCCCGGTGACGACCTCGTCCCTGGCGATGCCCGTCACGGCGTCGAGCAGCCCGGTCGACCTGAACCCGGGGAACAACAGCGCGACCATCACGCCGAATCTGCGCACCTTCGCCACGGACATCCAGGCGGCCATCGCCAACAACGGCGGGCCCCTCACGGCGGACATCGACCACTGCACCGGCCGGGACCTCGTGTCGTTCTACCAGTGTGTGATCACGCCGACGTCCGTCTCGAGCCACCAGCACATCTTCAACGCGGACAACACGATCTCGTTCGCGTTCCCCGACTACTCGGGCGTGTGGAGCCAGAACCCGGCGCTGAACCAGCTCTCGTTCACCTACTACGAGGGCCCGGACGCGGTGGCCGACTTCGTGGGCTACGGAGTGGACGGCACGAACTGCTTCGAGGGCATCACGACCTTCTACCCGGCCAGCGTCTACAACAGCGCGTACAGCGTCTGCCTGCAGTGATGCGTCGGCCGCACGCGGCCGATCGTCGCATCGAACTGGAGGCGGCGGGCCGGCGGGCTTAGCATGGGGGTGGCTCGCTCCACCCCTGATGGCCGGTATCGAACACCATGAACGCCCGCCCCCGGACTCGCACCCGCAAACCCGCCGACCCCCGCCCCGTCACCGAAGGGGACACCCCGCCGACGCTCACCCCCACCGGGGTCGAGCGGTTCACCGTCGAGGGGGCCCTCGACGCGGCGCAAGGTTCACGCCTCGCCGCCGTCGCGGACATTCTGGAGAAGGGGCGGTCCGGCCTGGACACGAGCGAGGTCGTCCGGGACCTGGCGGCGCTCCTGGCCGGCGCCTCGCCCGAGGATCGCGAGCTCCTGCGCCACGCGCTGACCGAGCCGGAGCCCGCTTCGGCGCTCGGTGAGCGCTTCGGGAGCCCGGACGACGAGCTGGCCGACGACTGGCGTGAGGGCGGCTACCCCTACAAGAACCTGATGTCGCGCAAGAACTACGAGCGGCAGAAGTACCGCCTGCAGGTCGAGCTGCTCAAGTTCCAGGCCTGGGTGAAAGAGACGGGACAGCGGGTCGTGATCCTGTTCGAGGGCCGCGACGCCGCCGGCAAGGGCGGCACCATCAAGCGCTTCATGGAGCACCTGAACCCCCGTGGCGCGCGAGTGGTGGCGCTGGAGAAGCCCTCGGAGATCGAGCGCGGGCAGTGGTACTTCCAGCGGTACGTCACGCAATTGCCCACCCGGGGCGAGATCGTGCTGTTCGACCGCTCCTGGTACAACCGCGCCGGCGTCGAGCGGGTGATGGGCTTCTGCACGCCCGAGGAGTACGCCGAGTTCATGCGGCAGGCGCCGGAGTTCGAGCGCAACCTGGTGCGCAGCGGCATCCACCTCATCAAGCTCTGGTTCTCCGTGAGCCGCGACGAGCAGCGCCGACGCTTCAAGGAGCGCCGGGTGCATCCCCTGAAACAGTGGAAGCTCT
>CAINDO010000429.1 GCA_903847385.1 uncultured Myxococcales bacterium | reverse complement strand
GGCAACGCGGCGACGAGGTCGCCCCGGCGCAGGGCCTCGGCGAGCTGGAGCTGCGGTGGCTTGTCCTCGGCCGCAGCCGCGGCTTCGGATGCCGACACCACGTGGCCGGCGGCCACGGACTGACCCAGGGCGTCCAGCCGCGTCACCGTGAGGCTGGCGCCGAAGTTCTCGTCACCCAGGTACATCACCTGGGCCCCGAAGACCCACACACCCCACTCCAGCCCGCTCAGCAGGCCGACCTGCGCGGTGTCGAGCGGATCGCCGTCGGACAGCACGTTCACGGACACGCCGGGCTGCACGACGAGGTTCCACGTGCCCGACCAGGGCACGCCGTAGCGCCCGACGACCTGCGTGGGGAGTTGAAGGGCGCCCGCGCGGATCAGGTCGGTGGCGATGCCCGCGCCGTAGGTCGAGCCGCCCCGGTGGACGCTGTAACCCGCCAGCGCGCCCGCGCCGACCTGATACCCGGGGCTCGCCTCCAGGCCGTCGCCCGTGGTCACGTTGAACTGCAGCGGCACGGTCGCGCCGGCGAAGGTGCTGCCCGCGTCGCCCTCGCGAACGCCTGCGTACAGTTGGTAGTAGCCCTTCGCGTTGACGCCGAACTGCATCAGGTCCGGGCTGCGGGTGAAGAAGGCGTCGCCGTCCACGTCCACGCGGCCGAAGGAGCCAAGGCCGTAGCCGAAGCCGTAGGGCACCGCGGCGCCGATGGCTTCACCGGCGGAGATGTCCACCGCGCCGGCCAGGTCGGCGGACGAGAAGCCGCTCGTGGCGGCCGTCGACCCGGCGTCGGCGCGCCGGAAGGCGGTGCCCAGGGTGACCGCCTGCCGCGCGACCGCGGAACGGGTGGCGGCGAGGTTGCCGGAGCCGTTGACGCAGTAGAGTTGGTAGCCGACCTGGAGCACGTCCTCCGTGGCTGCGTTGCCGTTTCTGGAGAGTTTCAAGGCCCCCCATTGGCAGGTCTCCGTACTACACGTCACTTCGACGCCGCAGAAGTCGCAGGACCCTCCTTCGAGCGGGTCGTTCCCCTCGTCCTGACACTTGTTCAGCGCAGCCCTCAAGACGGCCTCGGCCTCCGGCGAGATCTCCGCCCACCCCGCCCCCGGCAAAAGCCACAGGAGCCAGCTCCAGAGGCCCCAGCCGGCGAGCGCGCGTCGCTCAGAGCCCATAGGTCACCCCCAGTGCGAGGCCGGCGGCGAACTGCGCGCCCTCGGTCAGCGTGTAGGCCGGCGTGGTGTAGAAAGGTTGTACGCCCGGCTCGGAAGGCACCACACCGTCGTCGGGCTCCGGCAGTGTCCGGGCGTCGTCCACGGGCAGGTCCGCGCGGAACCACGACCCGAGATGGCCGGACACACCCCCCGCCCGCCCGAGGAGCAGCCCGGCGTCGAGCCGCACGGCCGGACCGGCGCTGCTGAACGAGCGGACCATCGAGTCCTCCACGCCCTTCGACAGCTCGCGTTCGAGCGTCTGCGCCCGATAGACGGCCCCGAGAGTGGCGCCCGTGGTGAACCGAGCCAGGCCCGCCCCGAAAGTGCCGCGCGCGCCGGCGCCGCCGAAGGCGGTCGTCGTGGTGTACTTGAACGCTTCGACGCGACTGACCCCGGGGTCGCTGGCTCGAGCCGCGACCGCACCGAACTCTCCGAACCGGCGGCGACGCTCGTACTGCTCGTACTCGCCCGAGACCATCAACTCCAGGGCGATGGGGCCGAAGGCGTAGCCGCCGTGCACCGCGCCCCCGAGCAGCACCGCCACGGTGTCGACGCAGGCCTTGGCCGCGTCGCACGGGATGCGAACCTGCCCGCCGAGCGGCATGCCGGCCTCGGGCCCGAGGCCCACGTAGAAGCCGCCGACGCGCCGCTCGGGGGCGGGCGCGGGCTCCGCCGAAGCGGCCGCGGGCGCGCTCTCCGGCGCGGAAGCCACGGCCGGTGCGCTCTCCGGCGCTGGGGCGGGCGCGGGC
>CAINDO010000428.1 GCA_903847385.1 uncultured Myxococcales bacterium | reverse complement strand
CGTGGGCGGCGACGCCGCGTCGAGCAGTGGCGGGGGCTGCGGCTGCGGTGTCGGCGGCCACGGCACCGGCGGCGCGCCGTGGGGGCTGCTGCTCGGCTTGCTCGGACTCGGGCGCCGAAACCGTAGACGGGTCCGCTCGCCGCGGACCTGAGCGGCACGGCGCCGTGTTTTCGTCCATTCGCGCAACCCCGAGCCCCGTCCCGGGTTAGGGTGAGATATGCGAAACACACTGAACGGACTTCGCGGGCGTCCGGCCCGCGCCGGGCTCGTCTTCTGCCTGGCGCTCGGCGCGTCCGCCTGCGGGGACGATCCGGCCGGGACCGAGCCTGACGCCGCGAGCGGCGGGCGCGGTGGCGAGTCGGCGGGCGGCCAGACGACGGGCGGCCAGACGATGGGCGGCGCGCCGACGGGCGGTGGCCCCGTGGGCGGTGCCGGTCCCGACGGCGCCGTGGGCCCCACGCCGGACGCCGGCCCGGGCTGTGACGTGGCCCCGGTCCTCGCGCAGTGTCTGGGGTGTCACGGCCCGCAGCGCGCCGAGGGCGGCCTGGACCTGTCGCCGGTTGGGCTGCCCGCGCGCCTGGTGGGCGTGGCTTCGACCCGCTGCCCGACGGAGTTGCGGGTGGACCCCGCGCACCCGGAGCGGTCGATGATTCTCGTGGTCTCGGACGCTGCGCGCCACGCCGCGGCCGGCTACGGCACCGCGGGCGCCTGCGCCGTGGGGCTGATGCCGCCGGACACCCAGGGCCTGCCGGCCGCGGATCTGGTCTGTCTGGAGTCGTGGATCCGGCAGATCTCGATGGACCAGCCGCCGGCGCCGCCGCCGGTGTTCGAGCCGGCCTCGGCGGACAGCGCGCTCGCCAAGGTCAAGACGCTGCTCACGGGCGGCGCGCCGACGAGCGAGGAGCGCGCGCGCCTGGTGGCCGACCCCGCCGCGATGCGAGCGCTGGTGGCCGAGTGGACCGCGACGCCGGCCTTCGAGGCCAAGCTGTTGGCGTTCCTGCGCACGGCGCTCCAACAGGACCTGCTCGGCACCCTGGACGACCAGCTCGACAAACCCCGCGGCCGACCGACCCGCTTGAAGCTTCTGGAGAACAACGTCGCCGACGCCTTCGCGCGCACGGCGCTGCGCATCGTGAACGCCGGCGAGCCGTTCACCGGCATCGCCACGACCCGCGAGTGGGAGCTCACGACGGCGCTCGCCATCGCGCTGGCCTACGCCGATCAGGACGGCGGGGAGCGGGGCGTGGAGCACACGATCGCCCGCATGGCGCCCGCGGATGCGCCGGACCCGGTGACGGTGCGGTACATGGTCGAGCACCGCACCTGGGTGGAGTCGAGCGTCCCCGCCGACTGCCGTATCCTCCCGCGGCAGCCCGCCGAACGTGTGCTGGACTTCTTCCTCGGGCTCGTGCGCTGCGGGGGCAACGCGCAGGACTACCGGTTCGAGAACCCGCTGCTGCTCGACTCGGACTTCGACGACTGGCGCACCGTGCGCCTCGTGAACGCGACGGGGGAGCGCCCGGCCACGCGCTTCTACGACCTGCCCGCCCTGCGCGCCGCCGACACGCTGCCGCTGGACATCCGGCGCGCGGGCTTCTTCACGTCGCTGGCCTTCCTGGCCAACTACCCGACCAACACGGACAACCAGTTCCGCGTGACCACGAACCAGGCGCTGATCGTGGCGCTGCAGAGCACGTTCAACGCCGCGGACCCGACGGAGCCCTTCGAGAGCGACGCGCTGGACGCCGGGCACGCCGCGCCGGGCACCGCCTGCCACGGCTGCCACAAGCTGCTCGACCCGATGCGCGTGGCGCTGTGGGACACCTTCACGCCGATGTACCAGCAGGCCGAGGAGACGACGGGCTTCGAGGGCCGCTTCGCCTTCCAGGGCGCCCGCGAGGCCGAGCCCGTGCAGACGCCCATCGAGTTCGGGCGCGCGCTCGCGGCGCACCCGCGCTTCAAGACGGCCTGGGTGCAGCGCCTATGCCTGTGGGCGAACGCGCAGGCCTGTGACGAGGCCGACCCGCGCTTACAGCAGATCGCCGACGCCTTCGAGGCCGGCGGCTTCGACTTCCGCGCGATGCTGGTCGACCTGTTCGCCTCGCCCCTGATCACCGGTGTTTCGGCGCCCGCGGGGGGCGCGCAACCGGCGGCGCCGATGGTGAGCATCACCCGCTCGAACCACCTGTGCCCGCTGCTGGCCGAGCGGCTGGAGCTGCCGGACATCTGCCGGGAGCTGGGCACCTCCGTGGGCCTGGTGCCCAAGGACGAGTTCGCGCGCGGCGACACGGTGCCCGCCATGACCGCCACGCCGAGCACGTTCTCCTTCGCCGCGGCCGAGGCGATGTGCACCCGGCTCTCGTCGCGACTCGTCGGCGACGCCGCCGCGGGCAAGCGCCTGAGCACGGCCGACGTGCCCGCGGGCCTGGACCTGCTGGTGGAGCGCCTCATGGGCCTGCCGCCCGGTCACCCGCGTCACGACGCCGCGCGCGCCGCCCTGCAGGCGCACTTCGACGAGGTCCGGGCCGCGCCGGACGGCACGAACTACACCGCGCTGCGCTCGGCGACGATGGTCGCCTGTCTCTCGCCGGACGTGATGGGGGTGGGCCTGTGATTTCACGACGCGACTGGTTGAAGCTCGGCGTGGCCGGCGCCACGGGCCTGGCCCTGCGCAGCCTGGCCACGGGCGTGCCCATGGGGCTGCTGGCGAGTCCCCGCGCGGCCTGGGCGCAGGCCGAGGCACCGCCGCAGGTGCTGGTGCTGAGCACCTCGCAGTCCGGCGACGCGTTCAACGCGCACGCCCCGGGCTGCCCGACGGGCCTGCCCGCGCACCCCGACGACCGTCTGCGCCACGGTGCGGTCACGCTGGGCGAGGTGCGGTCCAACGCCGCCCGGCCTTGGGGCGAGCTGCCTGCGGCGCTGCGGTCGCGCATGGCGTTCATGGTGCATCGCACCAACGTCAACGCCCACCCCGAGCACGCCCGCGTGATGCGGCTCGGCGGCGCCGCGAAGGGGCCGGACGGCAACGGCGAGGACATGCTCGTGTCCGTGATCGCCTCGCTCACGGCGGCGCGGCTGGGCACGATCCAGCGTGAGCCCGTGAACCTGGGCAAACCCACGATGACCACCGAGGGGCGGGTGCTGCCGCGCGTCAAGCCGACGGAGCTGCAGGACCTCTTCGCCGGCGCCGAGGGCACGCTGCAGAGCCTCGCCCCCGCGCGGGACCGGGCCCTGGACGCGCTCTACGCCGACCTGAAGGCGCAGGGCACGCGGGCGCAGCGGGACTTTCTGGATGCCTACGCCCGCAGCCGTGCGCAGGCCCGCGAGCTCGGCCAGCACCTGGGGGCGCTCCTCGAGGGCATCCCCGCCGACCCGGACGCGCCCGACAGCGCGGCGGACCAGATGCGCGCCGTGGCGGCGATGGCCAGCCTGGGCGTCGCGCCGGCCTATGTCGTGACCGTGCCCTTCGGCGGCGACAACCACAACGATCCCGGCCTGGAGACGGAGACGACGGACACGCTGGCCGGCATCGACGCCTTCGGGCTGCTGTGGAGCGAGCTGGGGCGCTACGGGCTGACCGACCGCGTCACCGTGGCCCAGTGGAACGTGTTCGGGCGCACGTTCGATACCCGCGGGGACGCGGGCCGGAACCACAATGGCGCCGCGCACACCACGATGCTCTTCGGCGCGCGGGTGCGGGCCGGTGTGTACGGCGGCCACGCGCGCAGCGGCGACGACTGGGAGGCGCAGGGCATCGACCCGGCGACGGGGGCCGGCGTCGGGCGGGGCGGCATCGCCCCCGAGGACACGCTCGCCAGCATGGGCAAGACGCTGTGCGCCGCGGTGGGCCTCGACGCGGCGACGATCGACGACCGCGTCCGCCTCGGGCAGGTCGTCACGGCGGCGTTGGCCGGCTGAGCGTCACTCCAGGACGATCAGGCTCGCGGCGCTCTCGCCCTCGTTGGCCGTGACGATGGCGCTGCCGTCGGCGGCGGCGGAGATGCCTTCGGCGCCCACGGTGCTCTCCTCGGTGGCCTTGGCCGTCTCGTTCTTGCCGACCTTGACGGCCTGCAGGAACTTCGGCGCGGCGGCGTCCGACACGTCCCAGACGCCGACGCTGCCGGAGTTCTTCAGGCTCGCGGCCACATGGGCCTTGCCGCCGTGGGTGAAGCGGGTGAGCGAGTCCGGGCGGAACGGGGGCGAGTCCTCGGCGCCGCGGGGGAACTCGGCGGGGATGAGCGACGCGTCGATCTCGACCGTGGACACGACCGCGCCGGCGGTGTCGAGGATGGTGATCGTGTCGTTGTACTCGCCGGCGACGGCGTAGAAGTCGGCGCCGCTCGCGTCCTGGAAGCCGATCGCGCCGTCGGGCCAGGGCTCCGCGCCGAGGGTGTTGTTCGGCAGCGTGACGATCTTCAGGTCCGCGGCGGTCGGGGCCGCGGCGTTGGCCAGGGCGCCGACCTGGAAGAAGACCACCTGCTGCGAGTCCTGCAGCACCACGGCCACGTGGTCGCTGTCGGCGCTGAAGGCCACCTGCTCGGGCTCCTGGCCGATCGTGCCGTCCAGGTCGATGCGCCAGACCTCGCGAACCGTGGGGAACGCGCTCAGATCCACCAGGCTGATCGAGGGCGAGAGCGACTCCACGGCGCACTTCCCATACAGCGACACGGCGTCGCGCTCGTTGGCCACCACGGCCCATTTGCCGTCCGGCGAGATGTCCACGGCGTCGGGCATCGGGCCCACGGGCAGCTCGGCGACGACCTCGCCGAAGGCGTCCGAGTCCTCGATCTTCACGAACACCAGCGCGCCCTGGCAGTCCGTCTGCATGCCGTCCGCGTCCGTGATGGGCATCGTGCGCGTGACCGCGGCCGTCTTGCCGTCGGGCAGGAAGTCGATGTGCGTCAGCTCACCCTCGCCGGTGTCGTCCGGGAAGAGCACGCGCTCGCGCTTCGCGCTCAGGGTGCCGTCGGCGAAGTCGAGCAGGGCGATCTTGCGGGCCTTCGAGGCCGCCAGCACCGCCTGCGTGCCCGAGGGCAGGACTTTGACCACTTCGGCGTTGTCCGAGGCGCCCATCTGCACGTGGTCGGCGACGGCGCCGCGCCAGGCGGTCGTCTCCTCCGGCGTCTGGTCCGCGGGCGCGGCCGAGTCGTCGTCCGCCTCGCACGCGGCGGTCAAGAACAGCGGCACGAGGGCCGCGCGAAGAACAAAAGTGTGATGGCGAAGCATGAAATCTCCCGTTTCTGGGCTAAAAGCGGAGCCGAAGCTCCGCGCGGAACTCGTCGTTGCGGAAGTCCAGCCCGGACTCGTTCAGGGCCGGCACGTCGTTGGCCTCGGTCACGACGTCGTATTCGAGGCGCAGGCGAAGCAGATCGCGGAACACCGGCACCGCCACGCCGGCGGTGTAGATGGTCCAGTCCCAGGTGGCGGCCTGCGAGAGCGCCGGGGAACGCAGTGCCTGGCCGCCATGGACCAGCGTGCTGTCCAGGATGCGGTACACGTCCGCCCGCACGATGGGCTCGACGGCCGTGAACCAGTCGCCGTCGTGCAGGTCGAAGCGCCAGGCCAGCTCGGCGTCCGCGGCGTAGCGACGCAGGGCGCCCTCGGCGCCGTACACGCCCTCGACGACGACGTGCGCGCCGTGGCCGTCGTAGCCCACGCGCCCGCCGCCCCAGCGCGAGGTGTGGTTGCTCTGCTCGCCGTCCGGCAGCGAGGGGTAACCGGCCAGGCTGGCCCGGAGCTGGTCGGTGCCCGACTCGTCCGCGAGCTCGCCCAGGAACCCGAAGGCCTCGACGTAGGCGCCGCAAGCCTGGAACCGCGCGCGGGCGCCGTACATGGGCGCATTGCCCGAGTAGACGCGGCCGGCGTCGTAGGCGAGCAGGTTGATGGTGCCGCGCTGTGCGTGCGAGGCCTGCACGGGCGCGAAGCCGAGCGGGCGCCCCATCGCCGCGGAGACGCCGGCGGACCAGGCGAAGTCGTCGTCCGCGCCGAACTTCTGCCCGGCCTCGTAAGCGGCGTGCATCTCCGGCGCCGACCACCACGCCGTGGCCGCCAGGGGCTCGCGGGTGGCGTGCGGATCCCGGTTGGCCAGGGGCGGGCGGAAGCCGAGCTCGACGTGGTGCTCGAAGTCGCCCGTCTGCGCGCGGCCGTCGAACCAGGTGGCAGCGACCTGCGCGTCGTCCGGCGTGAAGCGCAGCTGCGTGTTCACGGACAGGCCGGGCGTGAGCGTGAGGCGCGGCGCCAGCGTGAAGCCCGAGAGCTCGATGTACGGGCTGCGCGTGCCGATGGTGCGCGTGTCCGTGTTGCTGTCCTTGCCCGGGCCGCCCTCGCCCTCGAGATCGTGGAACGTCAGCGAGAGCTCGCCCTTCAGCGCGAGCTTCAGGTCGCCGTCCACCAGCTCGAAGTGGCTGGGCGACTCGGCGTCGTCGAAGGGGTCCCAGGCGTGGGCGGCACCGGCGAACAAGAGCGCCGGGACGGCCGGAAGAGCGCGGACGAAGAGGTTCAAACGAGGCCGATTCCGGCCGGCGAAGGAACCCGGACTTCCGTTCGGGTGCTCGCTGCATTCCTCCGCCGGCATTATCCGGTTCAGGTTCGCGGGTATCATCTCAGGCGGCGCATCCGCGCCACCACCCCGTGAGCAAGCGGGCGGACCCTAAGGCCGTCATGCCCTCCGGGGCAAGGCCCATTTCTCGGGGCGCCCCGTGACATCCGCGGGGCAGGTGGGCGAGGATGTCGCCATGAAATACCTCACGCTCGGCATCGGACTCGTCTTGGCCGGCTGCGGTGACGCCGCCCTGGAGCAGGGGAGCGTCGTCGCGGACGCCATGTTCCGTGCGCAGGACGCCGCGCCGCAGGCCGACGCGGACACACAGGCCGACGCCGCGCGCGGGGCCGACGCCCAAGTCGACGCCGACGCCGCGCCATCGCCGCCGCCGGACACCGGGGCCGACGCCGCCGGAGCGCCCGGACCACCGGACG
>CAINDO010000427.1 GCA_903847385.1 uncultured Myxococcales bacterium | reverse complement strand
GACCGGGGTGCCACCGACGGGCGTGCCACCGACGGGCGCGCCACCGGCGCCACCCTCGGGCGTGCCACCCGTGGGGGTGCCACCCGTGGGGGTGCCACCCGTGGCGGCACCGGCGTCGGCGCTGGAGGCGTCGTCGTCGGAGCTGCAGGCCGCGAAGCCGAGGACGGCCACCGCGGAGAGGAAGAGGTGCTTGCTGAAGTTCATGTGATTCCCCTTTTTCGGTCACGATCGACCCCTCCGCCGCGGAGGGGTGTGCCAAAGCTGTGTCGACTATGCCGCAGACCGCCGAGCCTGGGCAATTGTACGGGGCGTTTCCGCCTTACTTGTCGACCTTGTTGGCCTCGGAGTACTTCTTCTTGAGCTCCTCGGCGACGTCGTTGGGGACCTGCGCGTAGCGCGAGAACTCCATCGTGAACTCGGCCTTGCCCTGCGTGGCGGAGCGGAGCTCGGTCGAGTAGCCGAACATCGTGGCGAGGGGGACCTCGGCCTCCGTGCGCGCGAAGCGGTCCTCCTCGGAGGTGCCGGTGATCATGCCGCGGCGGGAGAGCAGCGTGCGGGCCATGGCGCCCTGGAACTCGTTCGGGCCCTCGCAGGCGACCTTCATGATCGGCTCGAGGATCACCGGCGCGGCCTTGGAGTAGGCCTCGCGGAAGGCGCCGCGGGCGGCTTCCTGGAACGCGATGTCCGACGAGTCCACCGCGTGGGCGGCGCCGTCGTTCACCACGAACTTGATGTTGACCACGGGGAAGCCGATGAGGCGGCCCTTGGGCATCATCGACTTGAAGCCCTTGTCGATGGCGGAGATGAACTCCTTGGGGATCACGCCGCCGACGATCTGCTCCTCGAAGCAGTACTCGGCCTCGGTGTGGGGCTCGATCCAGCCCGCGACGCGACCGTACTGGCCGGAGCCGCCGGTCTGCTTCTTGTGCGTGTAGTTGTACTCGGCCTTGCGGCTGATCGTCTCGCGGTAGGCCACCTGGGGGGCGCCCGTCTCGACGTCGCACTGGTACTCGCGCTTCATGCGCTCGACGTACACCTCGAGGTGCAGCTCGCCCATGCCGCAGATGATGGTCTCGCTGGAGTCCTCGTCCACGTAGCTGCGGAAGGTCGGGTCCTCACGGGTGAAGCGGCCGAGCGCCTTGCCCATGTTGATCTGCGACTTGCTGTCCTTGGGCTTGATCATCAGCTTGATGACCGGCTCGGGCACGAACATCGAGGTCATCGCGATCTCGACGGTGCCGTCGGTGAAGGTGTCACCGGAGTTGCAGTCCACGCCGAAGAGGGCGCAGAGGTCGCCCGCGCACGTGTCTTCGATGTCCTCCATCTCGTTGGAGTGCATGCGCACGATGCGGCCGACCTTCACCTTGCGCTTGTTGCGCATGTTGATGATGGTGTCGCCCTTCTTCAGGGTGCCCTGGTAGACGCGGACGTAGGTCAGCTGCCCGTAGCGGCCGTCGTCGAGCTTGAACGCCAGCATGACGAGGGGCTTCTTCGGGTCGGTGCTCAGCGTGACCGGCGCCTCGTGGCGGTCGAGATCCACGCCGCCGTTCTCCACCTCGAGGGGGTTCGGCAGGTAGTAGTCGACGCCGTCGAGCAGGAGCTGCACGGCCGTGTTCTTGTAGGCCGAGCCGCACATGACCGGGGTCAGGTGCAGGCTGATGGTGCCCTTGCGGATCGCGCGGCGGATCATCTCGACCGTCGGCGTGCCCTCGAGGATCGCCATCATGAGCTCGTCGTCGTACATGGAGACGGCGTCGAGCATCTTCTCGCGGTACTCGTCGGCCTGGGCCTGGAGATCCGCCGGGATGTCGGACTCGGTGATGTCGCGGCCGCCCTCACCGGAGAAGGTGAACGCGCGCATCGTCACGAGGTCCACGACGCCCTGCAGCTCGGCCTCGGCCCCGATGGGGATCTGGATCATCACCGCGTTGTGGCCGAGCTTCTCGCGGAGCTGGCTGGCGACGCGGAAGGGGTTGGCGCCCTGGCGGTCGAGCTTGTTGACGAACGCGATGCGGGGCACCTTGTAGCGGCGCATCTGGCGGTCGACGGTGATCGACTGGCTCTGCACGCCGGCCACGCCACACAGCACCAGGATCGCGCCATCGAGCACGCGCAGGGACCGCTCCACCTCGATGGTGAAGTCCACGTGTCCCGGGGTGTCGATGATGTTGATGACCTTGTCTTTCCAGAAGCAGTGCGTCGCGGCGGACTGGATCGTGATGCCGCGCTCACGCTCGAGCTCCATCGAGTCCATCTTCGCGCCGACACCGTCCTTGCCACGGACCTCGTGGATGGCGTGAATCCGGTCCGTGTAGAACAGGATCCGCTCGGTCAGGGTGGTCTTGCCCGAGTCGATGTGGGCACTGATGCCGATGTTTCGAACCATTGCGAGGTCGGTGATCATGAATGACGGCCTTCCGGTAGCTGGATGTCGGGGGTTTTCAGCGCGCGGCAGTATGGGGATACGAATGGGAAAATCAAGCATCAATTCATCCGCAGCCTTGACCTGAGGCGGTTGCGGCTCCAGGATCGCCTTCGTGCAGCGCCCCCGCCCCCCGTCCAGGCGTCCCGACCGACGCACCTCCGAACCCCTCGAACTCGATGCCTGCCCCGGACGCGTCGTCGCCCGGAAGGGACCGGTGATGTTCGTGGAAATCGACGGGGAACGCCGGCCGTGCACGGCGCGAGGCCGCGGCAAGGGCGCCGTCGTCGGCGACCGGGTCACGGTCGAGGGTGACGTCGTGACCAGCTTCGGCGTGCGCAAGAGCGAGCTCGTGCGGGTCGACGCCCTGGGCGACCGACCCCACGTCATCGCCGCCAACGTCGACGTGATGTTCATCGTCTGCGCCGTGGAGCCCCCCCTGCGCGAGGGCCTGATCGACCGCTACATCGTGGCGGCCCACGCGGCGCGCATCGCCCCGGTCATCATCTTCAACAAGACGGACCTGTGGCTGGACGACGACCCCGAGGACGAGGAGGACTTCCGCGACCGCCTGTCCCCCTACCCGCCCATCGGCGTGCCCGTGCACTACACGGCGGCCCTGGAGGATCGTGGTCTGGACGCGGTGCGCGAGTCGATGAAGGGCCGGCTCGGCATCTTCGTCGGCCACTCGGGCGTCGGGAAGACCAGCCTGCTCAACGCCCTGAGCCCCGGGCTGGCGAACCGCACGCAGGAGCTCTCGGAGCAGAGCGGCCGCGGGCGCCACACGACGACCCATACGGAGCTGTTCACCCTGCCCGACGGCGGCGAGGTCATCGACTCGCCGGGCATTCGGGCCTTCGGGCTGTGGGCGATGGCCCCGGAGGCCGTCAAAGACCACTTCGTGGAGTTCGCCGCGTACGCGGGTCAGTGCAAGTTCGCCAACTGCGTGCACGACCACGAGCCGGGCTGCGCCGTGAAGGCCGCCGTGGAGGCCGAGGAGATCAACCCGTTCCGCTACGACGCGTACCTGCGGATCAAGGAATCCCTGGCCGACGACCGCCCGTGAGCGCGCCCGGCCCCGAGTCGACGCCCGTCTACCTGTGCGACCCGCTGACGCACCGGCTGCGCATCTGGCAGCGGGTGGACGGCCACAAGGCGACCTCGGACGACGTGCTCCTGGCCTGGTTGGGCGCGACGACGCGGCCCGACGCGAAGCGCTGCCTGGACCTGGGCACCGGCAAGGGCACCGTGGCGATGCTGCTCTCGCAGGCCCTCTCGGAGACGCGGCTCGTCGGCGTCGAGGCGTTCCCGGAGAGCCACGCGCTCGCGCTGCGCAACATCGAGGAGAACGGCCTCGCGGGCCGATTCGAGGCGCGCCTGGGCGACCTGCGCGACGCGACGGTGCTCGCGGGCGAGGCCCCGTATGACCTGGTGACGGGGGCGCCGCCGTTCATGCGCGTCGGGAGCGGGGTCCAGCCGAGGGATCCGCAGCGCGCGGCCGGCCGCTTCGAGCTTCGCGGCGGCGTGGAGGCCTATGTCGAGGCGGCGGCGGCGCACCTCGCGCCGGCCGGGGCCTGCGTGATCCTGATGGACGGCGGCGGCGGACCGCGCGCCGTGCGCGCCTTCGAGCGGTTCGGCCTGTGCGTGACCCGGCGCGTCGACGTCGTGCCGCGGCCGGGTCGGGCCCCCACGTATGCGCTGGTGGTCGGAGAGCGGGGCGACCCGACGCCGGCACCGGAGAGCGAGACGCTGGCGATGCGGGTGCCCGAAGGGGACGCCTGGTCCGAAGCGTTCGCCGCCGTGCGTCGGCGCCTGGACCTGCCCGGGTCCTGACTCGGCACGTTCATTGCTCCGTCCGGCCGTGCATCCAACGGCCCGGAGCCCCCGCGTGCTTCTCAAGAACCCGATTTCATTCACCTTTCTCGTCGGCACGCTGCTCGCGTCCGGCGCCGCCCACGCCGATCGCTGGGCATGGCGTGCGTATCCTAACGGACCGGAGAGTCAGGCCGGCGTCGGCTTCGAGCGCTCGCTGAACTGGCTCCTGGTGGCCCCGGCTGCGGGCGTCGACGCGGCGCGGCTCGGCGCCGAGGTCGCGGCGCTGGCCAAGATGCCGAAGGTCGCGCGGTCGATGCAGATCGTCCGGGACCGGGTGATGGTCGAGGTCTCGGGCCTGGATGCGGACGCCCTGCGCTCGCTGGCCGATGGCCTGATCTCCCGCGGACTCGCGGCGGACGTGTGGCCGGCCCTGGCCCGCGCGACGGGCGTCGGCTTCACCGACGATCAGCTCGCCGTGAAGTTCCGGGGCACGCCGGACGCGGCGTACCTGCAGAAGGCCGGCGTCGAGGTCCTGGGTCCGACGCGCCTGCCCGGTGTGTACCGGGCCCGCGCCGTGGACGGCGACGCCCTGCGCGCCGCCTGGGCGCTCGTGGAGCTGCCCGAGACGGTCTGGGCGGAGCCCGACCTGATCCGTCATGTCAAGGCCCTGGGCCTGCCCGACGACCCGGAGCTCGGCCGGCAGTGGCACCTGGAGTCCGCGGACAATCGCGGCGACATCAACGCCAACACGGCCTGGGCCGTGACCACGGGCATCCCCGAGACGCGCATCGCCATCTTCGACACCGGCGTGGATCTGAGCCACCCGGACCTGGTCGACAACCTGGTGCCCGGCTTCGACGCCGCCGACAACGACGACGACCCCTCGGCCGGCTGCAGCAGCAGCCCCGACGGCGCCGGCCCGGCCCGCGCCTGCCCGCAGCAACAGCCCTACCGCGAGAGCCACGGCACTGCGGTCTCCGGCCTGGCGGCGGCCCGCGGCGGCAACAGCCTGCTCGGCACGGGCGTGTGCCCGGATTGCAGCATCTACCCGGTGCGCATCATCGCCGACCAGGGCTTCCGGTCGCTCTCGACCGCCGAGGCGTTCCAGCGCGCCGGTGACGAGAACGTGTCGGTCATCAACAACTCCTGGGGCCCCAGCCTGACGCGCTACTTCCCGCTCTCCGCGGCCGAGCGCGACGCGTTCTGGTACGTCACGCACGAGGCCCGCGGCGGCCTGGGCATCCCGGTCCTGTTCGCCGCCGGCAACGACTACTTCTCCCAGGCCAACGCCAACCCCTACGCCAGCTACCCGGACGTGATCACGGTCACCGCCAGCACGCAAAAGGACGACTTCGCCTGCTACAGCGACTACGGCACGGTCGTGTCGGTCTCGGCGCCGAGCCAGGGCTGCTTCGACGGCGAGGGCGGCGTGGCCACCGCGGACGTGCAGGGCGCCGAGGGCTACAGCGCCGGCGACTTCACGGACGGCTTCGGCGGGACCAGCGCAGCCTGCCCCGTGGCGGCGGGCCTGGCCGGCCTGATCCTGTCGGTGAACCCGGGCCTCACTGCCCAGCAGGTCCGCATCATCATGCAGATGACCGCCGCGAAGATCCGCGCGGACAAGAACCCCTGGCAAGCGCAGTTCGGGTTCGACCTGGCCACGGAGTTCGACTACGACGACCACGGCTTCAGCCTCGGCTTCGGCTACGGCCGCATCGACGCGGGCGCCGCGGTGATCCTGGCCCGCGACATGCCCCCGCTCGCCGGCGCCGCCTGCGGCGAGGGCTGCCCGCGCTGCTACGAGGATCGCTGCGCCCCCGACTGCGCGACGGACGCCGACTGTCCGGGCGTGACGCGCTGCCAGGCGCTGCCCGAGGGCGCGACGGCCTGCGTCGTCCCCCGCCCCGCCCCCACGGCGCCCGGCGAGCCCTGCACCGGCGAGTGCGAGACCTGCATCACCACGGTGGACAGCCAGTTCTCCGAGGCCAACATCTGCACGGCCCGCTGCCCCAACGGCGACGACGACTGCCCCTTCGGCTTCGACTGCCGGCGGCTGAACGCCCAGGAGCCCGCGGCCTGTGTGCCCGGCAACGCCGAGTGCGGGATGCCGTGGAACGACGTCCAGTGTCGCAGCCAGGTCCAGGTCTCCGGCGGCGGCCAGGACTTCTGCTCGTGCGAGTGCATCCCGGGGACGCCCGGCGCGTGCCCCGAGGGGTTCATGTGCAGCCCGGTGAACTGCCAGCAGGGCCGCGGCGCCATCCTGTGCACGGCCTCGAGCGAGCGTGAGGCCAACTACCTGCCGATGTGCGTGCCCGACCCGAACTTCCGCCGCGCGTGTGAGACCCACGCCCAGTGCGGCGGCGGCATGTTCTGCATCGAGGGCACCTGCGCCCCGGACCAGGGCGAGGGCGGCTGCGACACCTGCGTCGCCTGCGCCGCGGACGCCGACTGCAACGACGGCGAGACCTGCGTGAACGTGCCCTCCCGCGGGCCCCACTGCCTCAAGGAGTGCGACTCCCCGGCGGCGTGCCCCGGCGCGACGATCTGCGCGGACATCCCGGGCCCCGGCCCGAGCTACTGCCTCAACGAGAACTTCCAGTCCAAGGGGGTCTGCCCGGCCTCGTGGCGCTGCGAGATCGAGGGCCGCTGCTTCATGGAGTCGGACTGCGAGGATGGCGTGTCGTGCACGGAGAACGTGTGCGGCGGCCCGCAGACGCCCGACGCCGCGACGCCCGACGCCGCCCCCGTCGCCGACGCCGGCCCGGTCGCCGACGCCGGTCCCTCCGTGACGGAGGACGCCGCCGCCCCCGTCGAGGCCGACGACGCCGCGATCTCCGAGCCGGACGGCGACACCGCCGGTGAGGACTCGGAGAGCGCGAAGAAGAGCAGCGGCTGCCAGTTCGCGCCGCGCCCTGCCAGCCCTCCGTTCCTGCTGCTGTCGCTCGCCTTCCTCGGGCTCGTGCGCCGGCGTCGCCGCTGAGCGCGGTCGCCGGAAGCGGCGGCCGATTTACTTGCCCTTCGCCTTGCCCGTCGTGAAGACGATGTCCTCGTCCAGCATCCGCTGAATCTCCTCGGCCTGCTGCCGCTGTGCAGCGTACCCGGCCGGCTCCACCCGCTCACAGGTCATCGTCACCGTCTGCCGCACCTGGACCGCCGCGCCGTTGGCCGTGAGCGCGCGCTCGAAGGTCAGGCAGGGCGAGTCCACGCGGGTGTCCTTGGGCAGGCGCTTGACGTTGGCGTTCTCGGGGCCCTGGAGGTCGACCACCCAGGTCATCGTGCGGGGCGCGCCGAGGAGCACGGGGAACCGGCGTTCCCCCAGCGTGAAGTAGGCCGAGGCGCTCCAGCCCACGGGCACCTTCACGCGCAGCTCGTCCCCCTCGCGGCGGCCGACGGACGGCGCATCGACGTTGAACTTGAGCGATGCCGGCGTGCGGACGCCGTTCAGATCGAGCGCCTTTACGTCCGAGATGCGCGCGCCGGCCAACGTGCCGCCGATCTGCTGCTGGAGCATCTGGGCGAGCTGCTCGGTGTTGCGCGCAGCCCGCCGCAACGACGACGCCACGCGCCCCTGGGCGACCATGCCGATCTCGCCCTTGGCCGCGCCGTCCGCGGCGATCACGAGCCGTGTGTTCACCGTCGACTGGTCGAGCGCGGCCGCCTGATAGGGAATCTCCCGCCAGGACCAGGTCGGGCGCACGTCCGGGCCCGCCTTCGCGCCCGCCAGGAACGGCGCGGGGTCCAGCACCAGGGACAGCGTGCCCTGGTCGTCGTGGCGCAGGACCGGGATGTCCAGGAGCTCCACGGTCGGGTCGAAGAAACGACCCTCGGCGATGCCCGGCTGCGTGGGCACGTAGACGATCGCGTGGTTGAACTGCTGCATGGGCACGTCGCGGACGACGGGGCCGGCGTCCCGCGTGCGCACCAGCGCGAAGTGCGCCTGGACGCCGCCCAGGTGCGCCAGCGTGATGAAGAGCACCGCTTTGTCCTTGCAGTCGCCGTAGCGCCGCGCCAGGACGACCGGGGCGGCGTGGGGCTTCACGCCTGCGATGAAGCCCTCGTAGTCCTGCTGGTAGCGGACGTCGTCCATCAGCCACTCCTGGATGCGGGCGACCTTCTCGGCGGGATCCTGGGCACCGGCGAAGAGCTTGGCGGCCAACGCCTCGACCTCGGGGCCGACCCGGAACGCGTCCTTGAGGAGCGAGGCCTCCCACTGCACGAACATGTCCCAGTCGGGCACGGTGCTCACGACCAGGTTGGTGGCCGACTCGTGCAGCGTCGGCATCGCCGGCTCGGGCACGACTGGTTGAACCCCCGTGGCCGTCCAGGCCGTGCGGACGAGGTCGCCCACGGGGGTCTGCTCCCGCGCGAACGCGCCGCGGCGCGACTCGAGCAGCGGGGTCCCCGGCGGTGCATACAGGACCCAGCGGCTCTGCAGCGTCTGCCCGGCGGGCCCGGCGAACCACCACTGGCGAGCCAAGTGGCTGGCCAGGTAACCGTCCGGCGCGGAGTCCAGGCGGTACTGGAGCACGACCGTGGTGCCCACGCCGAGCTGGCGGAAGCGCACGCTGCGGCCCCGAATCGTGCTGGCCTCCGTGCGTTTGCCCGCCTCGTCCACGGCGTAGGCGTGCAGCACGCGGGCACGGCCGTCGCTGCGGAGCGTCTGATGCGTCAGGCGGTCGCGGCCGGCGTCGTTCACCGCGTAGGCCACGGTCGTCACGTAGTTGACGGTGCTGCCGTCCGCCCGCAGCGCGGTGACCTCGTCGTCGAGCAGGTAGAGCACGTCCGCGGACGGGCTCACGGTGACGCCCTTGCGGGCCCGCACCGCCGCGTCGAGCGCGTCCGTCCCGGGCACGTCCGCCATCCACGGGCCCTGGGCGTCCGGCGCCAGGAAGTCGAGGCGGTGGGAGAGCTTCTCGTCCTCGGGGTCGCGCTCGAGGGCCAGGCGCCAGGCCTTCAGCGCGGCGTCCTTTCGGTCCTGCTGGTAGTGGATCTCGGCGAGCCGGGCGTACCCCACGGACGCCGTCGGCGCGAGGTCGATGAGCGACTGCAGCGTCTGCGCGGCCTCCTCGGGGCGACCGGCACGCCGCTGCGTCTCGGCCAGGCGCTCCCAGGACGCGCGCAGATGGGGCCACTGGGCGACCATCTGGCGGGCGTAGCCGAGCGCCGCCGGGAAGTCCTCGTCCCCCTGGGCCTGCCAGTGGAGGCGCTGCAGGGCCGTGATGCTGTTGGGCAGCGCGCCGAGGAGCTCGTGGTACAGGGCCGTGGCCTGGGGGAAGAACTTGAGCTGTTCGAGGCAGTCGCCCAGGTCGAAGCGGATCTCCGGCCAGCCCGGGAAACGCGCGTCCAGGCGCCGCAGCGTCTCGCAGCGGTCCTCGTGCCAGCCTTCGTCGGCGTAGACGTCCGCCAGCGTCATGCTGGCCGACGGCCGGTCCGGGAAGTCGGCCTGAATCGACAGCAGCTCGGCGCGGGCCTGCTCGCCCAGGTTCTGCTGCCGCCAGAAGCGGGCCTGCTGGAGCCGCACCCAGGGCAGGTCGGCACCGGCCTCGCGCACGAGCGTGGTCAGCAGATCGGACGTCGTGCCGCGCTCCTGATTGTCCCACAGCGCGCCGGCGAGCTGATAGCGGGCCGTGATGCTCTTGGGCTCGGCGGCGGCGAACGCTTCGGCCTTCGAGACGGCCAGCACCCGGAGGCCCATGCGCTCGGACCACTCGCTCGCGAGCCAGGCGCGGCGTGCCGAGCCGGCGGGCAGGTGCGCGACGCGCCGGGCGACGACGTCCTCGACGGACACCATCGGCCCGGGGGGCGCCCCTTCGGCGTAGGGCGTGTCCGCCGCGACGGGCACGACCCCGACGGCCGGTACGCCCCGCGGCCCCGTCAGGCGTCCGGCGAAGAGCCACGCGTGGTCCTCGTGCGCCTGCTTCACCAGGATGCGGTTCACCCCGGCGCGCAGCTTCACCGGCACCACGAACCCCTCGGTCAGCCAGTCGGCGACGGCCGGCACCTGGAACACCAGGACGTCGTTGACCCAGATCTTCATCGGATCGCTGGTGCCGATGTGGAGCTCGTAGTCGCCCGCCGCCGACGCCCGCACGCCCGTGGCCATGTAGGCGAGCTGCCAGCGTCCCGGATCCATCAGACCGCCGAGGTCCAGGTGACCCCGGGGATCGAGCACGGGGTTCACCCGCCACGACACGTCGACGAGCTTGCCGCGATATCGTGCGCTCAGGTCGATCTGCCGCTCCGGCGGCGCCTCGACGTCGAACCCCTTGCCCTGATCGTTGTCCCAGGTGCCCACGACGGCGAACGGCAGGCGCAGGCCCAGGGCGTCCAGCGCCGCGTCCCGAGCGGCCGGGCGCGCGTGGAAGTGCTCCGAGTCGGCCAGCATCCAGGCCGCCGACGCGCGCGCCTCGGCGTCCGGGTGGCCGGCGATGATGGCCTGCAGGAGCGGCCGCAGCCGCGCGCCCTCGGCCAGCGTCCACTCCAGCTCGTTCATCCAGGCCAGGTGCAGCGACGCATTGTCGTCGTGGGGATCCTGCAACGCGCGGAAGAGCAGGTCGAACCGGTCGAACCGGCGGTCCTCGAAGAAGGCCAGATCGGCGGCGATCTCCAGCGCCGACGCGGTGTCCGGGCCGGCCTGCAGGGCGGCCGCGACGGCGCTGCGCATCTCGGCGGGCGTGGTGGCGCGGTAGTAGGCTTCGACGGCGGCGGTGACGGCGGCGGCGTCCGACGGACGAGCGCCCTCCCCCAGGCGAATCGTCGGGGCGGTGGCCCCCGAGCAGCCGAGCCCGCCCCCGAGGACGAGGCCGAGGAGGCCGAGACGGATCAGCCAGGGAACGCACCGCGACGTCGATTTCACCGCTTCACACTCCACGCGGGCCACCGGGCCCCCCCAGGTCAAACCGAGCGGCAATGACAGGGATTCCCGCGCACGTCAAGCGGGGATATGCTGGCCGGACCATGACTCAACCCAAGTTCGTTCTCATCTCCGGTTGCAGCAGCGGCTTCGGTTTCCGGGCCGCCCGCGAGGTCGCCCGGCGCGGCCATCGGGTGTTCGCCGGGTTCCGCGATCCCACCGGGCGCAACGCCGATCGGGCGCAGGCGCTGACCCGTTTCGCCCGCGACGGCGGCCTGCACCTGGAGACCCTCAAGCTCGACGTCGACGACGAGGCCTCCGTGGCGAACGCCGTCGAACACGTGCTCGCGCGCAGCGAGGGCCGCCTGGACACCCTGGTCAACACCGCGGCGTACAGCGTGATGGGTCCGCTGGAGGCCTGCCGCCCCGAGCAGTTGCTGGACGAACTGAACACGAACGTGGTCGGCGCGCTGCGCCTGTTCCGGGCCGTGCTGCCGCAGATGCGCGCGCAGGGCCGCGGGCGCATCCTGCAGGTGACCTCGGGCCTCGGTCGCGCCGCCGTGCCCTTCATGGGCCCCTATGGCATCAGCGCCTGGGCGCAGGAGTGTTTCGCCGAGGTGCTGTCGTACGAGGCCGGCGCGTTCGGGGTCGACGTGGGCATCCTCGAGCCGGGCGCCTACCACACGGATCTGGGCGGCCCCGCCGTCAAGCCCGTGGGCGATGAAGACCGCCTCGCCGTGTACGAGCCGCAGCTCATCGCCTTCGCCGAGACGCTCCAGGCCACGGACCAGCCCAAGGGCGACCCCGAGGAGGTCGCGCGCGCCGTCGCCGACGCCGTCGAGGCCGAGACGATCCCGCTGCGCACGGTCATCGGCGAGTCCGCCCGCGAGCTCGTGCGGCTTCGGACCGAGAGCACGACCGGCGAGTTCAAGGCCGCCATCATCGACAAGACGGGCCTGGCGCCGTTCCAGACGGGCGGCCCGCGCTCCGGCGGCGCCAAGCGGGGCGGCTGAGGCATGCCGGTCTCCGTCGAACGCTTCGAGAGCGCGCTCCTGGCGGGCAACCCGCTCGGTGACTCGGCCGTGCGCACGGTCCCGGTGTACCTGCCCCCCGGCCACGCGGCGGGCCGGCGCTACCCCGTGCTGTACGCGCTCGCCGGGTTCACCGGCACGGGGCTGAGTTTCCTCAACTACGACTTCTATCAGCCCAACCTGCCCGAGCAGCTCGACGCGCTGATCGCCGCGGGCGACATGGCGCCCGTCGTGGTCGTGATGGTCGATGCCATGACGCGCCTGGGGGGCAATCAGTACATCGACTCCCCGGCCGTCGGGCCCTGGGCGCGCCACATCGTCGAGGAGCTCGTGCCGTGGGCCGAGCGGAGCTTCCCGGTGCTCCCCGGGCGGGCGCACCGCGGGGTGTTCGGCAAGTCCTCCGGCGGCTACGGCGCCCTGATGATGGCGCTCGAACACGCGGATACGTTCGCTGCGGCGGCCTCGCACTCCGGAGACACGTACTTCGACTACTGCTACGCCGCGGACTTTCCCCACGCCATCGACGCGCTG
>CAINDO010000426.1 GCA_903847385.1 uncultured Myxococcales bacterium | reverse complement strand
AGCCGGCGCCTGAGCCGGAGCCTGAGCCCGAGCTCGTCGCCGAGCCGGCGCCTGAGCCTGAGCCTGAACCCGAGCTCGTCGCCGAGCCGGCGCCTGAGCCTGAGCCTGAACCCGAGCTCGTCGCCGAGCCGGCGCCTGAGCCCGAGTGGCCGGCTTTGCCCGAGCCCGGTCCAGAGACCGAGGCGGAGCCGGCGCTCGATTGCTCCGCCCCGCCCGAGCCCGAAGCGCCCGCGGAGTCTGAACGGGAGCCCGCACCGGCGCCCGAGTTGGCCGCCGAAGCTGCGCCCGAGCCGGAGCGTTTTGATCCGCTGGCGTCGCTGGAGGTGCTCGACTCGCTCGACCTGCTCGAGGTCGAAGCGGCCTCCGTGCCGCCGGCAACGGCCGGCGACCCGGTGCGGACATTCGACGACGCTTCCGCGCCTTTCGAGGGCGTCGACCCAACAGCGCCGGAGCCGCCGCCCGCCCCTCCGAGCGCTCCGGTCGCGCCTGCGCCGCCGGTCTGGAGCGCGGAGGACGCCCTGAGCTTCTGGCCGTCGGCCCGCGGCGCGTCGCGCACCGACCCGCCGCCCGTCGTGGCCCCCGAGGCGGTGGTCACCGAGCCCGAGCCCGAGCCCGAGCCCGAGCCCGAGGCCGAGCACCCCGGCGCCGTCCACGAGGACGAGGGCTCCGCACCCGCGGAGTTCGTCGCCGAACGGCCCCTCGCCGCGGTGGCCGAGTCCCTGGGCGAACCGGAGACCTCGGGCCACGAGATGGTCCCGCCGTTCGACGAGGCGCCCGAGTTCGTGCCTGAGGTCGAGTTCACCCCGGACGCGCCGGCCGCCGAGGCTCTGGATGGCGCAGACGATCCCGCCGCGCCCGAACCTGCGCCCGAGTTCGAGCCCGAGCTCGATGTGGCGCTGCCCGTGGCCCAGGTCGAGCTGCCGGCGCCCGTATCCATCGAACCCGAGCCGTCGCTGCCGAGCGGCGAGCTCGAGGACTGGGCGGCGCAGTTTGCCGATCTCGCGCTCTCGGGCGCGGAAGAGCTCGAGGCGCTCCCCCCCGAGCCCGAGCCGCCGTCCGGCGTGGCGCCGGTGGAGTTGCCGTCGTCGATCAGCCGGTTTCCCGGCGATTTCGAGGGCAACAGTGGGATCGAGTCCCTCGGCGCGCACGGTTTTCCCGATGCGTTGCTCGAAGTCGAGCCTGAGAGTGGGGCCTGGGGCCAGGCGAGCCCGGAGGACCCTCTGGATGCCAGCACGCGCATCTATCGTCCCGGTGAGGCGGAGTTGCCTTCGGCGGCGCCCGGTGCTTCGGGAGAGTCGCCCTTGGACGGCTCGACCCGGATCTTCAATCCCGAGGTGAACCCGCTCGAGTCCACCGCCGAGGCAGCGCAGCGGCCGGACGCGGAGCCGATGGTGGCCGCAGGGGAGCTGGACTGGCTCGATGGCCTCGACTTCGGGCTCCCCGAGTCCGAGCTGCCGGTAGACGAAGGCCCCGAGCCCGGAGATGGCCCCTTGCTCGTCGAGGGCGACGCCCCCGCTTTCGAGTGGGAGCCGATCGCGCCGCCGCCCGACGCCCCGGATGCGTTCGACCTGGCGGAGAGCCTGCCTGCGGCGAGCGCCGCCAGCCATGGGACGTTCGAATTGCCGGAGCTCGGTGAGGCCGGCGACGAGCTCGCCCGCCTCCTGGACGCGCCGGACGCTTCGACGGGTGTCCTTTCGCCGCGGGGCTCCATCGACGAACCGGCCCCGCCGCGTGACCGGGCGGAGACCCAATCGAGTCTGCCGCCGTTGGAGCCCGACACCGTGCGGTTCTCACCGGCGCAGGCGGACGCGCTCTTCGGCGACGACCCGCCCCGCGGAGCCGAGGCGCTCGCGCCGGCGCAGCGGGGTGGGCTCATTCCGCCGCCCAAGTCGACCCCCATCGGCCCTGCCGCGGACGCGGACGATGTGTCCGAGTGGTCGGGCTGGGCTGCGCTCGCCGAGGAGCTCCACCTCGGTCCCGAAGGCGCAGCGCCGGCGACGCCCAAGCCCCCGGCGGTGGCGGAGCCTCGTCCGGAGTTGCCGATTCCCGAGGTGCGCACGGCCTCGCCCGCGCCTGCCGCGGGCCGTTTGTCCTGGCACGACGATCCGACCGGGGGCGCCGCCGGGCTGCCCGAGACCGACTTCCCGTCTCTGCCGGCCCGCCCGGGTTTGCCGATGATGCGACCCACGCTGCCGGCGTTGCCGCGCGTTCGCAACTCGATGCCCCTCGGGCCCGTGTCGCGCACACCCGTCGCTGTTCCCGGGCTCTCCGCCGGGCTCGCCGCGGCGTTGGCGCGGGAGACGACGACGGTCGACCGTCCGCCCCCCGAGGACGCTTGGGACGACGACCTCGATCCATGGTCGTCGGCAGAGATTGCCCCCGGCGGCGACGAACCGATGACGATGGGGCCTTCAGATCCGCGAAGTGTTCGCGGCAAGCTCGGGCTCGGGCTGGACGAGGCCGTGGAGTCGCCGGAGGGTTGGCTGCAGGTGCTCACGAGCGACCTGGCGCCGATTCGGGCCGCCATCCGGCAGACCGTCGTTCGGTCGGGTCGCGCCGTCCACGTTCAGGAGTTCAGCTACGTCGAGACCACGCCGGCGGGGGTCGCCGGTCGTGTCGAGAAGCTCCACGGCGAGCTCGTGCAACGCCTTCGCGGACAGGGCCTGCAGGCCGTCCGCGTTTCGGAGTAGTCCCATGGCGGTGGTCTGGTTGGTCGGCCAGGTCGCAGAGAGCGAGCGCCTCGTGGCGGCGCTTCAGCGGCATGGCCTCGAGGTCTCGCCGTTCATGGGGGCGCCGGACGAGCTGCTGCGGCGAACGTACGACACTCGCGGGCTCGTGTACGTGGATTCGATGGAGCCGAGGGGTCGAGCCCTCCTGGCGAGCGCGGCGGCGCGCTCGCTGCCCATCGTCGCACGGGGCGGGGAGGAGGACGTGACCCCCGGACTGCCCCTCGGACCGGAGCTGGACGCCGAGGCGCAGGCGCACCACCTCGCCGACCTGCTGCGGCGCCCCGCGGAGCTTCGCCGTTACCCGCGAGTGCCCTTGCGCCGCGCCCTTCGCATCGGCGACGGCCACTGCCACACCCGAAACATCTCCCTCTACGGTGTGCGCCTCGAGGGGACCCCTCCGCTGCCCGCCGGCGACTTCGTCGGCGAGTTCGAGCTCCCCGGTGCGGAGAAGACGGTCGTTCGCCTCGTCGCGCGCGAGGTTGGTCGCACACCGGACGCCGTCGCCCTGCGGTGTCGCCCCGAGCGGGATCTCGACCTGGTCCTGTGGATCCACACCCTGCTCGCGGCTTTGGAGCAGAGCCCGCTCCACGGCGAGGTCGACCCCTTCGGGCCGCTCTTCGCCGCAGACTGACGAGCGCTCGGTCGTCGGGCCGAGGGCAAAAAAAAGGCCCCGGGGCCGAAGCCGCCGAGGCCGATTTCACGGAGTCGAAGACTCCGGGCGACTCACATGTCGTAGTCGCCCATGCCGCCGCCGTGACCACCGGGGGCCGCGGCCTTCTTGGGCTCGGGCTTGTCGGCGATGAGGGCCTCGGTCGTGATCATCAGCGAGGCGACGGAGGCCGCGTTCTGCAGCGCCGTGCGGCTGACCTTGGTGGGGTCGATGATGCCCCAGGCGATCAGATCGCCGTACTCGTCCGTCGCGGCGTTGTAGCCGAAGTTGACGCTCGAGTTCTCCTTGATCTTCTGGACGACGATGCTGCCCTCGACGCCCGCGTTCTGGGCGATCATGCGGAGGGGCTCCTCGACGGCGCGCTTGATGATGTTCACGCCGAAGTTCTGGTCGCCCTCGAGCTTGAGGTTCTCGAGGACCTTGGCCGCGCGGATCAGGGTCACGCCACCGCCGGGCACGATGCCGTCCTCGACGGCGGCGCGCGTGGCGTGCAGGGCGTCCTCGACGCGGGCCTTCTTCTCCTTCATCTCGGTCTCGGTGGCCGCGCCGACCTTGATGACCGCCACGCCGCCGACGAGCTTGGCGAGGCGCTCCTGGAGCTTCTCGCGGTCGTAGTCGGAGGTGGTGTCCTCGATCTGCTTGCGGATCTGACCGACGCGGCCCTCGATGCCGGCCTTGTCACCGGCGCCGTCCACGATCGTCGAGTTGTCCTTGTCGATCGTGAACTTCTTGGCGCGGCCGAGGTGCGACAGCGTCGCGTTCTCGAGCTTGAAGCCGACGTCCTCGCTGATGAGCTCGCCGCCCGTCAGGGTGGCGATGTCCTGCAGCATGGCCTTGCGGCGATCGCCGAAGCCCGGGGCCTTGACGGCCGCGACCTTGAGGGTGCCACGGAGCTTGTTGACGACCAGCGTGGCCAGGGCCTCGCCGTCGACGTCCTCGGCGATGACGACCAGCGGACGACCGGACTGCGCCACCTTCTCGAGGAGGGGGAGCAGCTCCTTCATGTTGCTGATCTTCTTCTCGTTGATCAGGATGTAGGGGTCGTCGAGCTCGGCGACCATGCGCTCCGGATCCGTGACGAAGTACGGCGAGAGGTAGCCGCGGTCGAACTGCATGCCCTCGACCACGTCCAGCGTCGTCTCGAGGCCCTTGTTCTCCTCGACGGTGATGACGCCTTCCTTGCCGACCTTCTCCATCGCCTGGGCGATGATCTCGCCGATGGACTTGTCGCCGTTGGCCGAAATGGTGCCGACCTGAGCGATGTCCGTGTGGCTGGTGGTGGGCTTGGAGATCTTCTTGAGCTCCTCGCTGATGGCCGTCACGGCGGCGTCGATGCCGCGCTTGAGGTCCATCGGGTTGGTGCCGGCCGTGACGAGCTTGCTGCCCTCGCGGAAGATGGCCTGGGCGAGAACGGTGGCCGTCGTGGTGCCGTCACCGGCGACGTCGGAGGTCTTGGAGGCGACCTCCTTCACCATCTGGGCGCCCATGTTCTCGAGCTTGTTCTCGAGCTCGATCTCCTTGGCGACGGTGACGCCGTCCTTGGTGACCAGGGGCGAGCCGAAGCTCTTGTTGATGACCACATTGCGGCCCTTGGGGCCGAGGGTGACCTTGACGGCGTCGGCGAGGGCGTTGACGCCCCGCAGCACGGCGGCGCGAGCGGCGTCGCTGAAGACGATTTCCTTGGCGCTCATGATTGGCTCCGTATGTTTCTTCTGGGTCTCGTGAGAACGGAAAAGGAAAAGGGGATCAGCGCTCGACGACCGCGAGCACTTCGTCCTCGCGGAGGATCAGGTGCTCGGTGCCCTCGATCTTGATCTCGGTGCCGCTGTACTTGCCGAACAGGATGCGGTCGCCGGCCTTGACCTCGAGCGCGCGGACGTTGCCGTCGTCGAGCACCTTGCCGTTGCCCACGGCCACGACCTCGCCCTCGATGGGCTTCTCCTTGGCCGTGTCGGGGATGATCAGACCACTCTTGGTGGTGGTCTCCGCCTCGACGCGCTTGACGATGATGCGGTCATACAGGGGACGGATCTTCATCGATTTCACTCCTGAGTTCTGAACTGGGCAGAGGTTTCCGGGCCGGCAGGGCCCGAGCGCGGGGGACTTTAATCACTGCCCCTCGGGTGTCAAGCGACGCCGAGCAAACTTTTTGTGAATGTGGAAGTGACTGAAAATGCGAGGAAAAGTCGGGGATGGCTGGCACTCGGCGGGGGAGACTGCCAGCACTCGGGGGTCGCGAGTGCCAGCGTGCATGGCCTACATGCGGCGGTAGACGCCGACCACGCGGCCGAGGATCATCGTCTCCCGGAAGTCGCGCTTGTGCAGGTAGATGGGGGCCATGGCGCTGTTGGCCGGCTGCAGGCGGATGCGGTCGCCCTCGGGGTAGTAGCGCTTGCAGGTCGCCTCGTCTTCGATGAGCACGATGACGATCTCGCCGGACCGGGCGACGGGGGTCTTCTCGATGAAGACGAAGTCGCCATCGAAGATGCCGTCTTCGATCATGGACTCGCCGCAGATGCGCAGTGCGAAGACCTCGCGGTGATCGCCGATCAGGCAGCGGTCGATGCGGACGCGGTCCTCGGCGTGCTCGATGGCCAGGATCGGGGCGCCGGCGGCGACGCGCCCGAGCACCGGGATTTCGACCATGTCGTCGTCGAACGGGGGCTCGAGGGGGAGGAGGTCGTCCCCGGCGCCGACGGGCCGGATGGCCCGGCTCTTGAGGTCGTCTCGCGTGAGGAACCCCTTGCGCTCCAACGCCTTGAGGTGGTCGTTGACCCCGTTCGTCGAGCGGATGCCCATGTGTTTGCCGATCTCACGAATGGTCGGCGGATAGCCGCGCCCCTGGATCGACGTGCTGATGTAGTCGAGAATCTCTTGCTGGCGTCGCGTCAGGCCCTTCATCGCACGTCCCTCCACTGAACGGACTTTCATGTACGCCGCTTTCGTACTGAACGCGCGATCAGACTGTCAACAGTTTTGACTCACGCCCCCGGCATGACATCTGATGCACCCATGACGACGGTTTCCCCGCAGCCGCCGGCCCCCACGCCGTCGCTCGTTCTGGCTTCGGCTTCGCCTCGGCGCCGCGTGATGCTCGATGCCGCCGGCGTCGTCGCCCGCGTGCGCGCCACCGACCTGCCCGAGGTGCCGCGCCCCGGCGAGGCGCCCGTGGAGTATGCGCGCCGGATTGCCCTGGAGAAGGCGCTCGCCGGCCGGCAGGCCCGCCACGCAGGGGATCCGGAGGCCGTTCTGGCGAGCGATACGGTCGTCACGCTCGACGGCGCCATCCTCGGCAAACCCTCGGACCCGGCCGACGCGGTGTCGATGCTGCGTCGCCTCGCGGGGCATACCCACGAGGTCGTCACGGCGTTCGCCCTCTCCCGCGGCGAGGCCGCACCCCTGGTCGCGACGGACACGACCCGCGTCACCTTCCGGTCGCTGACGGACGCCGAGATCGACGCTTACGTGGCCTCGGGCGAGGCCGCAGACAAGGCGGGCGCCTACGGCATCCAGGGCCGCGCCGGTGCGTTCGTCAGCCACGTCGAGGGCGCCTACGACACGGTCGTGGGGCTCCCGCTCGGGCCCGTGCTCGACGCCTTGATGGAGGCCGGGGTGGTGCCGGGGCGCAGCCCGATGGCGCGTCGGCTCGCATGCCTTCGGGGTCGCATCGCGGCGGCCTGCCAGGCGGTCGGGCGCTCGCCGGACGAGGTCGCCCTCATCGCCGTCTCCAAGACGCGCCCCCCCGAGGACGTGCGCGCGGCGCTGGCGCTCGGGCTCGAAGACTTCGGCGAGAATTACGTGCAGGAGTGGCGCGAGAAGGCCGAGGCCCTCGGTGAGGGCCCGCGCTGGCACTTCATCGGGCACCTGCAGAGCAACAAGGCCAAGTACCTCGCCGCCGGCGCCGCAGCCGTCCATGCGCTCGACTCCGCGTCGGCCGTGGAGGCCCTCGACCGGGCCGCGTCGAAGGCCGGCCGTACGATCGACGTCTGCATCCAGGTCAACGTCGGGGGTGAGGCGCAGAAGTCCGGCGTCGACCCCGCGAACGTCGAGGCGCTCCTGGTGCAGGCCGCCGCCGCGCCGGGCCTGCGTCTGCGCGGCTTGATGACCGTCCCGCCGGACGGCGCGCTGTGCGAGACCCGCGCGTTCTTTGCCGAGCTGCGTCGGATGCGCGACACCCTGGCGACACCCGCCCGGCCCCTGCCGTGGCTGTCCATGGGTATGTCCGGCGATTTCGACCAGGCGATCGCCGAGGGCGCGACCCACGTGCGTGTAGGCACGGCGCTCTTCGGTGCGCGCGCCGCCGCGCCCGCCCATCCGTAAAGACGACAGGAGTCGAGCGATGTCCGATCAGTCCCCACCGGCCGCCGAGGCGGAGCCGATTCCCCTGGACCTGCCGTCCGCCGCGGCGTCGCCGGGCATCGGCACGATCGGGTTTCTGGGCTGCGGCCAGATGGGGCGGGCGCTGCTCTCGGGCTGGCTGTCGGCCGGGCTCGTGGCGCCGGAGAACGTGCTCGTCGCGGCTCGAAACAGCGCCGCCGAGACCGCCGAACGCTTCGGGGTGCGCGCCTCGACGCCGATCGAGGTCGCCGGCGAGGCCGACACGATCATCCTCGCGGTGAAACCGGCCCAGGCGTCGGCCCTGCTGCGCGGGCTTCACTTCCAGCTGGGGCAGGTGGTCATCTCCACGGTCGCGGGCGTGGCGCGCGCGAAGCTGCACGCCTCTCCGGCGCGTTTGGTGCGCGTGATGCCCAACACCGCCTGCCGGGTCGGCCGCGGGTTCACGGCGATCCTGGGCACGCCGGACGAGATGCCCGAGGACATCGAGCGGGCCGAGCGCCTCTTCTCGGCGGTCGGGGCCGTCGCGACGGTGTCGGACGAGGCCCTGTTCCACGGCATCACGGCGCTCGCGGCGAGCGGTCCGGCGTTCCTCTTCGCCGCGATGGAGGCCATGGCGGACGGCGGTGTGGCGGCCGGGTTGCCGAGGGACCTTGCGCGTCGGCTGGTGGTGCACACATTTGCCGGTGCGTCGGCGTTGGCCGGCGTGGCCGGCGCTTCGCCGTCGGCGCTCAAGGACGAGGTGACCTCGCCGGCCGGGACGACCATCCGTGGCTTGCAAGTGCTCGAAGCGCGCGCGTTTCGAGGTGCGCTCATCGACGCGATCGCCGCAGCGGCGGACCGTTCCCGGGAGTTGGACAAGCCGTGAAGATCACCCCCCTCGACGTCGACCAGCAGCAGTTCCAGCGCGTCTTTCGCGGCTGCGACCCCGACGAGGTCCACCGGTTCCTCGACCTCGTCTCCCGAGAGATGGAAGAGCTGCTCCGCGAGAACAACGGCCTCAAGGAGGAGATCCGCCGTAAAGAAGCGCAGATCTCCGAGTTCCGCGAGCACGAGTCCCAGCTGCGCGAGGCCCTCGTCTCCGCCGGGCGCATGACGGACGAGATCAAGGAGTCCGCGCGCAAGGAGGCCGAGCTCGTCGCCGCCGAGGCGCAGCTGAAGGCCCAGAAGATCGTCCTCGACGCGCAGGAGCGCAGCGTCTCGCTGAACGGTGAGATCGGCGACCTGCGGCGGCAGAAGGCCCGCCTCCTCGTCGAGATCCGCTCGATTCTGGAGAGCCATCGGCGCCTGCTCGAGACGCAGGAGGACATCGACCGCGACGCCGCCGCCGCGCTGCCGCCCCCCCCGGCGCGTCGGGGCTGAGGGATGTCGACGCCGCGCCTGACCGCCGGAAAGAACGGCGCGGTGCTCCGCGTCCGCGTTCAGCCGCGAGCGCGGCGCGCGGGCTTCGAGGGGTATCACGGCGACCTGCTGAAGGTCGCGCTGACCGCCCCCCCCGTGGAGGGCGCCGCCAACGAGGCGCTCGTTCGATTTCTGGCCGACGGCATGGACGTGCCGCCGAGCAGCGTGTCCGTCATCTCGGGCCAGTCGAGCCGCGAGAAGGCCGTGGAGTTTCGTGGAATGGACCTCGCGACGGCCTCGGATCGCCTGACCGCGTTCATCGCCGAGCACTCGCGATGAGGCGGCTTCTTCATCTGCTCGGGCTGGTCTGCGGCCTGCTCGCGACGCTCCTCGGTGGCGTCGGACCGGCTCGCGCCGAGTCGGACGTCGACGTCCTGGAGACGCCCCATTACCGCCTGGAGTACGCGCCGAGCGTGGCCGGGCAGGCCAACCGACTCGTCGGGTCTCTGGAGTCCTGGCACACGCGCATCTACGCCGAGCTCGGCGCCGAGGCGAAGGGGACGACGATCATCACCCTGATGCCCGACGAGCGCGACATGTTCGCGGCCGTATCGAAGCGCCATCCAGGCAGCCGGCCGCCGGAGTGGGCGTCGGGGCTGGCGTTCCCGGCGCGGCGGACGATCTTTCTCCGAGGGGACGTCCCCGCCGAGGAGCTCATCAAGACGACGCAGCACGAGATCTCGCATGTGGCGCTCGGCAGCGTGACCGGGGAGGGCACCCACGTGCCGATCTGGTTCAACGAAGGTGTGGCGATCCGGCAGTCCGAGCCGGTGGCCTTCGAGAGAATCTGGCTGATGACCGAGGCCGCGATGGTCGATCAGCTCCTGCCGCTCTCGGAGCTGGATCGGGGCTACCCGGAGGGCGGCGGTCGCGTCGGCGTGGGGTATGCGCAGTCGGTCCACTTCGTGGGTTATCTCATCTCGCGCCACGGCGAGGCCCGGTTCCAGTCGCTCGTCCGGGCGCTCGGCGCCCCGGAGGCCCGGTTCGAGTCGGCGGTCGAGCAGGTCTATGGGCGGCCGCTCGCCGGGATCGAGAGCGAATGGCGGGACAGCCTGAGCTTCTGGTGGGGCTGGATTCCGGTGGTCGCGCTCGGCGCGTCCATGTGGGTGCTCTTGGGGCTCTTGCTGGTGTGGGCCTGGCGCCGGCGTCGCCGCGAGCAGTCGACGCGCATGCGTGACCTGGCCGGCCTCGAGGCGGTGGACATGGCCGAGGACATCGAGATCGCGCACGACCTTCGGCCCCCCGGCGGCTCCCACGACCCCTATCACGGACGCCCGCCCTCGATTCACTGAAGGCTGAATTTCCGTTCAGTCGATCGGGGCGCGTCGGACCCCTTGTCGCGACGATGTTCAAGTGTTACGTGCGCCCCCCAACGCTCACTCAGTGCGGGCTGAGGCCCGGGGGACCCGACGCGTGGCAGGCAAGCTGGACATCGACGTCGACGAGGGCTGGTTCTCGGCCGAGCTCACCGCGGCGCCCGCCCCGGTGTCCGCCGAGGAGGCGGCCCCGGTGCGCCTGCCCGACACCTTGGGCAGTCAGATGCCCGAAGCCGAGTGGGCGCGAGTGGTGGAGACGCTGCGCAGCTACGAGCGCGAGGTCGCCGCGCTGGTGAACCCGCGGCGCCGGGCCGCGCTCTGCTACGAGATCGGCCGCATCTACGAGACGCGGCTGGGGGACGACCGCCGGGCCGTCTCGGCGTACCAGCGCGCGCACCGCGCCGATCCGTTCCATCTGCCGACGTTGCGGGCCGGTCGGGGCGTGTTCGCCCGGGCCGGACGCTGGCCCATGGTGCTGAGCCTCCTGGATGCGGAGCTGCGCGCCGATCCCAACCCGGTGCGTCGCGCCCGGCTGCTCGTGGAGAAGGGCGACGTCTACCTGCGCTGTGACGAGCCGGAGTCCGGGCGTGCATGTTACGAGGCCGCGCTGGAGCTCGCGCCGGACAACCGGGCGGCGCTGCGGGCGCTGGCGCAGCAGGCGGCGGCCACGGGGGACGCGAGCCGTCTGGCGCAGTTCCTGGAGCGGCAGGCGGCGCAGAGCCGCGACGCGGCCTTCGTCGTGCGTCTGCTGTGTGACGCGGCGTCGGTCCGGCTGGCGGCCCGCCCGTCGGACGAACATGCCGTGGCGCTCCTCGAGGCCGCCCGCGCCGTCGGCCCGGACGACTCCGAAGTGCTGGAGCTGCTCGCCCGCGCGCATCGCCGTGCCGGTCGCTGGGAGGCGCTGGTCTCTCTGCTGGAGTCGGCGCCGCAGCGCTTCGAGGCGTCGATGTCGCGCGCCGAGCGGATGACGGAGACGGCGCGTCTGATCGCCGACCAGCTCGGGGACTCGATCCGCGCGGTGGCCTTGCTGGATCAGGCGCTGGCGGCGGATCCGTGGTGTCCGCCGGGCCTGGAGCTTCTCGCCGAGCTCCACGAGCGGGATGGTCGCCCGGCCGCGGCGGTCGGTACGCTGCAGCGCCTCTGCGGTGTCACGCGCGACATCGCCGTGCGCGTGCGTCTGTTGACCCGCATCGCCGACCTGCAGTTGCAGCGGCTCGACGACGAGGAGGGCGCGATCCACACGCTCAGCCGCCTGCTGGAGGCGCAGCCCAACGAGGCGACCGCTCTCGAGTCGCTCGGGCGCCTGCTGGCGCGGCGCGGCGAGTGGTCCCGGCTGCTGCAGGTGTACGCCGGCGAGCTGACGAACCTGGCCGAGCCTCGCGCCCGGGCCAACAAACTCTTCAAGATGGGCGAGCTGGCCGAGCAGCGGCTGCGCGACCTGGCCCACGCGGCCAACTGGTACCGCGAGGCGGTCGCCTTGACACCGGGGTTCCTGCACGCCGGACAGGCGCTGTTGCGCGTGCTGCGAGCGTCGGGAGACGTCCTGGGTCTGGCGGAGGCGCTGGCGGACGAGGTCACACGCGCCGGCGCCACCGAGGAGCGCCTCGTCGCGCTCGAGGAGCTCGGGGAGCTGCAGGCCGGTGTGTTGAACGCGCCGGAGGCGGCGCTCCAGACCTGGCGCGAGGTCCTGTCGCTGCGTCCCGAGCACAGCGCTGCCCGGCGCCACATCGTGCGTCTGACGGAGCGCCTCGGGCGTTGGCCGGAGCACCTGGCCGCCCTGGAGCAGGAGCTGGACTCCACGCGGGACGAAGGCCGCCTCCTGACGCTGATGGTGCAGTGCGCCGAGACCTGTGACCGCGCCCTGGGCGACCGCGCGGCGGCGCGGCGGTTCCTGGAGCGCGCGCTGGCGATGAACCCCCGCTACCTGCCGGCCCTGCAATCGATGGGGCGCATCCTCCACGGGGCTGCGCAGTGGGCCGAGCTGGTGGACATGTACCGGCGCGAGATCGAGGTCAGCCGCGCCACGTCCGACGCCGTGCACCTTCAGATGAAGATCGGCCTCGTGCTCCGGGATCAGCTCGCCGAGCCGCTGGAGGCCGCGCGCGCCTTCGAGAAGGCCCTGGAGCTCGAACCGGGCCACCTGCCGGCAATCCGGGCGCTGCAGGCCATCTTCGCCGAGGTCGGCGACGTCGCCCGCGAGGCCGAGGCCATGGCGCTCGAGGCCGAACACCTGGGGGACACGTCGGCGCGGGTCGCCATGTTCTGCCGGCTCGGCGCGCTGTATCAGCACCGGATGGGCAAGCTGGAGCTGGCCGCCGAGGCGCTCCAGCGGGCCGTGGGCCTTCAGCCCGGGGCCGAGATCGCGCTGATGCCGCTGATCGCGCTGCACGAGGAGCGGGGCGACGATCACGAGCTCGCGGCGACCCTGCGGCGGCTCGCCGAGTCGCGCACGGAGCCTGCGGCGGCCGCGGACGCGTGGGTTCAGCTCGCACGGGTGTGCGGCGACCGGTTGCATCTGGACGTCGAGGCGGTCGAGGCGTGCGAACGGGCCCTGGCGTTGACGCCGACAAGACCCCATATGGGCGCGCTGTTGCACCTGGAGCGGCTCTACCGCGCCACACGGGCGCCCGGTGACCTCGCGCGGATCCTGGGTCGCCTGGGGGACTTCGTCGAGGCCGCCGAGGACCGTCTCGACTACCGGCTGGCCGAGGCGCGGCTCCGGTCGGACTTCCTGGACGACGGCGATACGGCCGACGCCGCGTGGCTCCGCGTGCTCGAGATCGATCCGGCGAGCGTCGAGGCGTTCGAGCGCCTGGAGACACAGCGGACGCTTCGGCGCGACGGCGAGGGGGTCCTCTGGGTCCTCGAACGCCGTCTGGACGCCACGCCCGACGCCCGGGACCACGTCATCATCCATCTGCGACGCGCCGAACTTCTGCGCGCCCTGGACCGTCCGATGGACGCCTTGGCCGCGCTGGAGCTGGCCGCGCGCCTGGACGCCGCCCACCTGCCCGTGGCGCGCGCGCTGCGCGAGCTGTGCACCGAGCTCGCCCGCGGCGACGAGGCCCTGCGATGGACCGAGGTCGAGGCCCGCCTCACACAGGACCTGGAGTCCTCGGCCGAGCTGTTCCTCGTGGCGGCGCGCATCCGCGAGCAGCGCCTCTCGGACTTCGAGGGCGCGTTCCAGTGTTTCGGGCAGGCCCTCGAGCGCATGCCCGACAATGAAGAGGCGAGCCTGGGCATCCAGCGCGTCGGGGAGCGCCTCGGGCGCCACGCGGATGTCGTGCGGATGCTGGAGCGGCGTGCGGCGGCGGCGCCGGAGCGGGCCACCGAGATGCTCGTCGAGGCCGCCGGTCTCTACGTTCGGCGGCTCGGCTCGCCGGAGCAGGCCGTTCGCGCCCTGAACCTGGCGCTCAAGCAGGCGCCCCACCAGACCCCGGCGATCCTGCAGCGCCTGGCCGATCTCTACGCCGAGCAAGAGGACTGGACGGAGGCCGCCGCGGTCTACGAGCAGCTGCGCGAGGTCTCCGAAGACCCCGAGCTGCGCCGCGCCGTGGGGTTCCGACTCGCGGCGATCTTCGAAGAGAAGCAGCCCGACTCCATGCGGGCGCGGGCGTGCCTGCAGCGCATCCTCGACGAGTTCCCGGCCGATCTCGACGCCTGGCTGCGCCTGGCGCGGGTCTGCGAGGCGGCCGACGACCCCGCCGCGGCGCTCGAGGCGCTGCGACAAGCCCTCGGCTCGGTCCGGGCGGCGGAGCCGCGGGCGCGCCTGCTGGCGCACGTCGGTCGTCTCGAAGAGGCCCGCGGTCGCATCGAGGCGGCGCTCCTCGCCTACGAGGCCGCGCTCGCACTGGTGCCCGCCCAGCCGGAGATCGCGCTGCAGGTCGCAGAGATGCGGGCGGCGCGCGGTGAAGCCGACGCGCTGGTGGCGACACTGCTGCCCGTCCTCGAGGCCATCCAGGCCCACGGACAGTCCGCGGCCGCGCAGTTCCGCCGCCGCGCCGCCGAGCTGGTCCTGCCCTACGATCGCGAGCGGGCGCTCGCCGAGCTCGAGATGCTCGTCGCCGAGGAGCCCGACGACACCGCCTCGCGCACGCTGCTCGCCCACGCGTTCACCGTCACGGACGACGGGCTCGACCGGGCGGTCGTCCACCTGAAGGCCCTGCTCGATCGTGACCCGTTCGCCGTCCGGGAGTTGCACGCGCTGCACCGGGTCAGCCGTCGCATCGGGCACGTCGACCGCGCCTGGCAGCTCGCCGTGTGGCTGGGTTGCCTGGGGGAGGCGGACGCCGCCGAGCAGTCGTTCGTGCGCGAGACGCGGGACGCGTTCAGCCGCTGGCCGCGGGTCGTGATCGATCCGACCGTGCGCCTCCGGGTGCGCAGCCCGCGCGAGGTGCCCATGCTGGACGAGCTGCTCGGCGTCGTGGCGCGCGCGTTGCCGCGGCTCTTCGGCGCCCCGCCCACCGTGCCCACGCGCGAGGTGAACACGGCCGAGCTCGAGGTGACCGCCAAGCGGTGCGCGCAGTGCATGGGCATCGACGACGTCCGCGTGCTCACGGATCGCACGCTCGGAGACGCAGTCCGCGCCACGGACAACTGGCCGCCGATGCTGGTCTTCGGCGCCGGCGCCGTCGAGCGCCTCGGCGCCGCGGAGCACGCGTTCCAGGTGGCCCGCGGCATCGAGCTCGGCACCCGCCGACTCGCCGGCATCCTGTCCTGGGAGTGGCGGTCCATCCAGACCCTGCTCGAGACCGTCGCCTGTCTGGACGGCCATCGCCCGCCCGAGTCGGTCGTGGCCCGCGAGGAGATGGACCAGCGGGTCGAGCAGCTCCAGGCGCTGCTGGACAGGCGCATGCAGCGCGCGCTGGACGAGCGGGTGGGGGAGCTGCGCCGGGTCCTGCCCGGGCTCGATCTCAACGCCGCGCTCGCCGCCTGGGACGAGAGCGCCAATCGAGTGGGGCTCCTTTTGTCCGGCAGCATCGCGCCGGCCGTGTCCGTCCTGCGGCGGGGTGTCGTGGAACCGGCCGGCGCGGCCGCGCTGGAGCGTCTGGCGGCGCAGGCGAGCGTGCGCACCTTGGCTCGGTGGCTCGTCGACGACGAGTACTACGCCGTCCGCGCCGACCTCGGTCTGGCGCCCCCGCTCTGACCCGGCGACGCCGCGGCGCACCGGATTTCCTCGGGTTCCCCGTGCAGTGTGGTAGTTTTGCGCGGTGTTTCTCGCATACAGCACCAACGGTTTCACCCGGACGCACCTCGTCGGCGCCCTCGAGGGCATCGCTGCGGCGGGTTACGCCGGGGTCGAGATCCTGGCGGACCACCCGCACTGGCGCCCCGCCGACGCCACGCCGACGGCGTTCGCCGCGTTGCGCGACACCCTGCGGTCGCTCGGCTTGCGGGTGAGCAACGTCAACGCGAACACGGCCGTCTGCCTTTGGCCGGCGCCGCCCCCGGAGCCGGTCTTCGAGCCCTCGCTGAGCAACGCCGACCCGGCGGTTCGTGAGCGACGCGCCGCGTACACCCGGGCGGCCATCGAACTCGCGGCCGCCGTCGGCGCGCCCTGCGTCAGCGTCACCAGCGGACGCACGCAGGCGGACGTGCCCCCCGAGCAGGGTCTCGAGCACTTCGCCAGCGCCCTCGCGCCGCTGTGCACCTACGCCGCCGACCGCGGCGTGAAGCTCGGCATCGAGTCCGAACCCGCGCTCCTCGTCGAGCGCGCCACCGAGGTCGCGTCCCTGATCGACCGCGTCGGCCACCCGGCCCTCGGCGCCAATCTGGACGTCGGACACGCGGTCTGCATCGGCGAGGACCCGACCGAGAGCATCCGACGGCTCGCCGGCCGGATCTGGAACGTGCACGTCGAGGACATCCGCGGCGGCAAACATCACCACCGCATCCCCGGGGACGGCGATCTCGACTTCGCCGCCATTTTCCGCGCGCTGAGCGCGACTGGATACACCGGGGGCGTGACGGTCGAACTCTACACGTGCTCTGCGATCGCAGACGAAGCCGCCCGCCGGTCTCACGGCGTTCTGGCTCCTCTGCTCGCGGCTGTGCCCTTGGTCCCAGGAGCGTGATCTCTTGAATCGCATCGGTGTTTGGCTCATCGGCGGCCGCGGCAGCATCGCCTCGGTCACCATCGCGGGCCAGTTGGCCGCCGCGCGCGGGCTCCTGCCGGCGGTGGGGCTCGTCTCCGACCGCGCGGACTTCGCCGCGGCCGGGTTGCCCCCCGTCGAGTCGCTCGTCTTCGGCGGCCACGAGATCCGCGCCACGCCACTGCGCGCGGTCGCCCGGGAGATCCTGGTCGGCTGCGGCATCCACGGACTGGCCGAGCAACTCGGCGAGGCGCTCGACGCCGTCGACGCGGACATCCGACCCGGCGTCACGCGCGGCGCGGGCCCCCAGGTCGAGGGGCACGGAGACACGATCCTGCGCGCGGACTCCGACCGGGACGCCATCGCGGCCATTCGCGCGGATCTGGACGCATTTCGGGTCAAACACGGCCTGGGCCGCCTCGTCATCGTGAACCTCGCGAGCACCGAGCCCCCGGCCGAGCCTCGGCCCGAGTGGGCGACCTGGGAGGCGTTGTCCGCGGCCATCGAGGCGGGCGCGTCGCAGTTGCCGGCGAGCACGCTGTACGCGTGTGCGGCCCTCTCCGGCGGGGACGCCTACGTGAACTTCACCCCGAGCCTGGGCTCACGGCTGCCGGCCCTCGCCGAGTTGGCCGAGCGCGCCGGCGCCGTGCACGCCGGCTCCGATGGCAAGACCGGCGAGACGCTGGTCAAGTCTGTGCTCTCGGAGCTCTTCGCCCGCCGCAACCTGCCCGTGCTGTCGTGGTTCGGGCAGAACATCCTGGGCAACGAGGACGGTCGCGTCCTCGACGATCCGCACCACAAGGCCTCGAAGATCCGCAGCAAGGACCACCTGCTGCCCAAGATCCTGGGGTACGCGCCGCAGACCCGCGTCGGCATCGACTACGTCGCCAGCCTGGGGGAGTGGAAGATCGCCTGGGACCACATCCACTTCGAGGGTTTCCTCGGCGGCCGGATGACGATGCAGTTCACCTGGAATGGCGTCGACTCCTTGCTCGCCGCCCCGCTCGTGCTGGATCTGGTCCGGTTCGCGGCCCTGGCGCAGCGTCGGGGAGAGCGGGGGGTCCTGTCCGCCCTCGGTGCGTTCTTCAAGGACCCCATGGGCACGGACGAGCAGCGTCTCGTGGCGCAGGACGAGGCGCTGCTGGCCTGGGCGCTGGGCACCTCGGCCGAATGAGGCCCTGGCTCGAGCTGGTCCGGCTGCCGGCGGTCTTCACGGCGCCGGCGGATGTGCTGGCCGGGCTCGCGCTCGGTGGCTTCGTTTTCACTGGCGCCCACGATGGCGCCCGCGCCGCGCTGCTGGTGCTGGCGAGCGTGGCCATCTACGCCGCCGGGATGGCGGCCAACGACCTCTTCGACCTCGAGGTCGACCGGCTGGAGCGTCCGGGACGCCCGCTGCCCTCGGGCCGCGTTCGGCCGGCGGCGGCCTGGCGATTCGTCGCGGCGCTGCAAGTGCTCGGGATCGTCGCCGCCGTCGCGGGCGGCGGCGCGCTCGCCGGGGGCGCCACCGCCGCGACTGTCTTGCTGACGTATTTGTATAACGGCTTATTGAAGCACGGGCCGCTGGGCCCCCTGGCGATGGGCGCCTGCCGCTTTGGCAACGCCGGCATCGGGCTCGCCGCGATGGGCGTCGTGGCGCCGACGACCTGGGCGCTGCCCCTGGGCACGCTCGCTTACGTCGCCGCGGTGACCGGCGTCTCGCGGCACGAGGCCCACGGCGAGGTCACCGGCCGCCTGCACGCCGCGCTGGTCGCGTTGCCTGTGCTGGCGCTGTTCCCCATGCTGCTCGTGGGACTCGGCGCCTTGCCCGAGCCGGCGGGCCTCGCCGCCGCGTGCGCCGCGCCGCTCTGGCTGGCGCAGCCCGTGCGCCGCGCCTGGAACGGCGGGCCCGGCCCCGTGCGGGGGGCCGTCATGGCGGGGATCTTCGGCATCCCGTTGGTCAACGCAGCACTCTGCGTCGGCGCCGGAGCCTTCGGCCTCTCAGGGCTGATCGCCGGCTTCGCCGTGGCGGGTCGCATGACGGGCCGCCGCTTCTACGCCACCTGAGCGGCGACGCGCCGTTCAGGGCTTGGCGGGATCGACCGGCTCGATGATCAGGGTCACGGGCGTCCCCTTCGGCGGGATCACCTTGGTGAAGACCTCGAAGCCCTCCATGCCCTGGTAGGGGTTGCCCTCGTTCCCGACGGCCCCGACGACGGTGGTCGGGTCGGGGACGAGACCGATCACGCTCTTGCTCTGGTCGGCGGAGTAATCGCCGTTCCAGAACTGACTGCCCTGGAAGACCCACTCGATGGCCTTGGGGCTGCCCTTGCGCTTGCGGCTGTAGAGCCAGGCCTCGGCGGGCAGGCGCTTGGCGACGCCGGTCTTCGGATCGGTGACCTCGACGGACACCCGCACCTTGTTGCCGAGGCGGACGACACGGGAGCCGAGCTTCTCGTCCGGGGCGGTCTCCGTCGGCTCCAGATTCAGGAGGAGGAGGGCGAGGTGGAGATGGCTCGGCCGATCGAGCTGCTCGAGGACGGCCTCGTGGAGTTTGCCCGTCGAGGCGCAGGAGACGTACTCGAGGATCCCTTGAACCATGTTCACGCGTGCGGGAACCTCAATCCGCCGGGCCTTCAGATCGACGAGCGTCTCGCCGATCTTCCGGCGGTTCTCGTCCAGCACGACGATGGGGAACGCGCCGGGGCGCGTGTCGGGTTTGCCCGCGGCGGCGGCGGCGGCCAGCTTCTTCATGTCCTCGGGCCGCTGGGGCTGGCCGTCCGGCTTCGGCTGGGGCGGCAGCGGGGGCGGCATCTCGATCTTGCGGCGCCCGGCGGCCGTCGGTGGCGTGGACGCCGGCTGCACGACCTTGGGCCGTTTGCCCCCGCCCTGGGCCGACTCGTCCGGCAGGTTGCAACTGGGGAGGCCGGCAACGCCGGCGCTCAGGAGCAACGCTCCCAGTGCGATCAGGAGCAAGCCGCGCCGGGTGATCCGGGGGCTCAAGCGCGCTTCTCCGCGCGAATGACGGTGTAGTGGATCGGCGCGGGCAGGCGGTGAACCGCGGTCACCGTGTAGCCGACCTCGTCGAGCCAGGACGTCTGCTCGGCTACGGAGTGGCAGCGACCGTCGTGGGCCAGCACGCGCATGTTCAGCGCAAACATCGTGCCGAAGAGCGGCCCGGCGCGGTCGTCGTCCAGCATCACGTCGCTGAGGTGGATCACGGCGCCCGGGGCCGATGCGGCCGAGGCCTTGGCCAGGATGCTCCGCACGCCGTCGGGCTGCTCCCGGTGCAGGACACCCGAGATCAGGACGGCGTCGTAGGTGCCCGTCAGCGTATCCTTGTAGTAGTCGAACGGGGTGCACGTGACGCGGTCACCCGCGCCCATGCCGGCCACGATCTCGCGAGCGATGTCGGCGACGGCGGGCAGGTCGAGGACCTCGGCCGTCAGGCCGGGCGTCTTCTGCGTGAGGAGGGCCGAGTAGGTCCCGGGGCCGCCGCCGATGTCCGCGAGTCGCCGGCGGCCCGTGAGGTCGATGACCGCGGCCACGGCCCGGCCCACGCCGAGCGCGCGGTGGTGCATGCCGTAGACGAAGTTGCGGGTGCGCTCCGCGTCGTCGCCCAGGTACTGGTCCGGCGTCTGCGTGACGTGGCCCGTGCGCACCACGGCGTCCAGACGGCTCCACAGGGGGTACACGTCACCATTGTAAAGCAGCGCGGGCCCCAGGAAGCCGGGGCGGCCCTCCACCAGGAACGTGTCCGCGAGCGCGGTGTTCCGGAACTGGCCCGCGGGCGTCTTCTCAGCCAGGCCGAGGCTCACCAGGCCGGCCAGCAGCGCGTCCGTCGCGACGGCCTCGGTGCCCGCGCGCGCGGCGACCTCTTCGGACGTCGCCGCACCCTGCGAGAGGTGGGTGGGCATGCGCAGCCGGACGGCCGCGATGAGCGTCGCGCTGCCCCAATAGGCGGTGGCGAGCTGGATGAGGGGGGACGGATCCGGGGCCATGGACGCTCCTGAACGAAGGGACGGCGAAGGGGGACGAAGCGGCGCGATGCTACGCAATCCAACTCTGCGTTGCCACACGGGAAAGTGTGTTGTGCTCGACCGGCCGGTCGTGTTGAATCCGGCCGTCGAAGTTGCGCGGAGGCGACCGTGTCCGGAAAGAGCAGATGGTGGAACTCCCTGTTCCGTCGCAGGTCGGAGACGACCACCGTCGAGCTGAGTGACGAGAGCGTGCTCACGGACGCCCCGGCGCCGCCGGCGTTGGGGAGCCCGGGCGACGCCCCCTCCGCGGGGAACTTCTCGTTCCTGGCTCCGGAGGCCGCGCGACCCGCCTCGGCGGAGATGCCCGCGCTGATCATGGACACCCAGCCCAACGTGGCCGTGACCACGGGCCGTTTGAAGGCCATCGGCCTCGCGCCCGTGCTGATCCCCGGCCTCGAAGAGCAGGTGTTGCTGTACCGCGTCGTCGCCCAGGAGATCGCCGCCACCCACCCGGCCGAGGCGCTCGCGCGCTGGCAGGCCGTACTGGCGCTCTGCCCGGCGGACCTCGAGGCCCGCGTCGGCGCGGCCCGAGCTTACGTCGCGCTCGACCAGTCCGTCGAAGCGGACGCCGCCTGGCGCGGGGTCCTCGAACTCTGCCCGGACCACCCGGAGGCCAGCGTCGCCGTCAACCCGACCGAGCTTCGACGCGCCATCACGACGACGGAGGCCGAGTGAACGCCGTCCTGGACATCCAGTCCCTCGAACGCGAGAAGATCCGGGCGCAGGAGACCTTCGCGCGCGGCCAGCTTCAGGAGACGCTCAAGAGCTACGATGCCGTCGAGCCGACCTATGTGCGGTTCGGCTTCCTCGATGGGCTCGTCGCGCTCCGCTACAACCGCCTGCTCGTCGCGGTCGAGGCAGACGAGCGCACGGTCGTGCCGCGCGCGGTGGCCGGTTTGACCGAGGCCCTCGCCGCCGTTCAGGGCGGCGCATCGGCCACGGTCGTGCAGGTCGCCGAGGGCGTGCTCAAGCTGCTGCCCGCAGCCCTGCGGGGCCTCGATCCGGAGCTCGAAGAGCGCCTCACGTTCGTCGCGCAGCGATTTGCCCAGCCGCGGCCCGCCCTCGCCGCCGAGGCCTTCCCGTCGCCGGGCCTCACCGAGGTCACGCCGCACGTCATGACGCTCCTCGAGCCCGCCGACGCCGCGCGCATCTTGCTGGCGAGCCCCTCGGCGTCGCTGGCGGCGGCGATGACACCGGCCGAGCCGAGCCCCGGCGCCGCAGACGAGGCGCTCGCCGGCGTCGAGCTCGCCCGGGCGCTCTGGGACGCCGGCGATCTGGGCGCGGCCTACCAGCAGCTCACGACCGCCTTCGATCGCGCCCGCCTGGCGGCCCCGGGGCTGGCGGCGGAGCTGCAGATCGGCCTGCTGCGTCTCGAGGACGAGGGCCTGCCCGAGCGGCTCGAATACACGCCCGGCCTGCCCCTGGAGCGCCGTGTACGCGCGTCGCTTGAGCTGCACGGCGCCCTCGCCGTGGCGCTGTCCCGCGAGGCGGGCTTCGAGCGCCTCGCGCGGCGTCAGTGGTCACACGTGGCGGTCCTGGCTGCCCGGGTCACGGAGCGCATTCAGGTCCGGCGCGTGCGCGGTGGCGGGAACGCCGAGGACGCCGAGGCCGAGGCCAACAGCGGCCTGTGGCGGGCTCTCGCGCTGCGTCACCTGGGCAACCTGGGTGAGGCCGCGGGGGCGCTCGCTCCGTTCCTGAGCCGCGCACAGCGGTGCGCCTATGCCAACGTCGCGCTCTCGGCGCGCGTGCTCCTCGCGGCCGGTGATCTCGCCGAGCGGGACGGCGACCCCGGCAAGGCGGCGAAGATCTACACGGACGCCGCCGAGGTCGGTCTGCCCGGCGTCACCCGCGCGACGCGGGCGCTGGAGCTTGCCCATCTCATCGGAGAAGCCCTGTCCGAGCAGGCCGGGGAGCGCCTGCCCTGGGTCGCGCGGGCGCTGGCCGGCCTTGCCCGGGTCCAGTTCGTCGAGGACGCGGACCGCGCGCGGACCACGGTCGCGCTGGCCCGGGACCTGCTGGCGCTCGCCCGCGTGTATCTGCCGGTGCACACCCATCAGCCGGCGCTGCTCTGGGTCGAGCTCACGGCCGCCCGTCTGGGAGACGCCCAGGCCGCCGAGCGCGCCGTCGAACTCGGCAGCGTGCTCCAGGAGCCCCTCGCGACCGCCTGCGCCCTCCTGCTGCGCGCCCGGAACGCCGCCGGCGATGCCACGCGTCGAACGACCGCGCCGCTGCTCTTCAGTCAGGCGGCCTCCGAGGCCAGCCGTGGCGCGGCGGGCGAGATTCGTCGCTTCATCGAGCTGGCGGCGGCCACGGCCTGGCACGAGACCACCTCCGACGGCGGTCGGCTCGACGTCCACCTGCGTCGATATGCCGAGGCGGGCCGGCCCGGCGACACGCCGGACGGCGCGGGCGACTTCGACGTCTGCCTGCCCCAGCCTCGCCGCACCAGCCTCGAGCCCATCTTCGAGCGCCTTCTCAGCGAGGGCAAGTCCGCCCTGCTGCACCAGCTCTGCGTGATCGAGCGTCGACGCGGCGCGGACGAGTTCGGCGCGGCGGGCCCGCACCCCGTCGCCGAGGCCGTCCGGGACTGGCACCGGACCGAGTTCGAGGCCCGGCGGCGCCGGGGGCTCGGCGGCACGGAACCTTCGCGCGGGCTCCAGTCGCAGGTCACGTCCGCCGCGCGCACCGAGGCCGCTACCAGCCGTGCGTTGGCCGCGGACGAGGCCGTGCTCGCGTTCCGCGTCGCGCCCAACGGCGCGCTCGCTTTCGTCCACCGGGGCGACGGCACCGGCGCGCAGGTCTTCCGCGTGGCCGCCGGCGCCGCGGAGCTGCAGGGTCAGATCGCCGAACTGCTGCGCGTGCTGCGCGGTGGCGAGGAGCTTCGCCGGGACCTCCTGACCCGGTCGCAGGAGCTCTTCCACCTGCTCGTCCGCCCGGCCATGGGCGCGCTCGAGGGCGTCGCCGCGCTCCAGATCGTCCCCGACGGGCCGCTGTGGTCGCTGCCGTTCTCGGTCCTCCTGGGGGAGAACTTCCTCTGCGAACGCTTCGATCTGTCGGTGTCCCGGCACGCGCCGCCGTGCTCGGCTGAGCCCGGCGCCGAGCCCGTGCCCGCGGTGGCCATCGTCGCCGGCGACCAGGCGACTTCGCGGGACCTTCGCCTCTCCATGCTGGCTCGGGATGGCCTCTACGAGACCGTGAGCATCCGGACCGGGGACGAGCTCACGAGCGATCGCCTCGTCGACGCCCTCGGTCCCGCCCGCTTTCTGCACCTCGTGGGGACGCTCGGGAGCGGCGCGGCGCTCGCGTTGCGTGAGGACGAAGCCCCCACGCCCATCGCCGAGATCGCCAGCGCGACGCGACGCAGCGGTGTCGTCGGGGCGCTGCTGTTTGGCCCGGTCGAGGGCCCCGCCGGTCGGCAGGCCGTCGGTGCGCTGCTCGGCGGCGTGCACGGCGGCGTCATCGCGCGCCACTGGAACGTTGACGAGGACGGCGAGTTCCTCCTCGAGCTCGCGCGCGCCTCCGCCGGCGCGTCGACCGCGCGTGACCTCGCGGTGGCCTTGGCCGCGACGCGTCGCGCGGCGATTCGGGCGCGTCTGCCAGCCCGGTTGTGGGCGGCCTACGAGCTCTACACCCTCGAGCGGGAGTGACGGCCGCCGCGGTCGTCCGCGGCGAGCGCGCTACTTCAGCAGCAGGAAGGTGACGACCCCGGCCACGATGGCCGCGGCCACGGCCACGATGACGACGACCTTGCGGTTGTCGGCGGGGGCATCGTTGAAGGCCGTCGTGGGGCCGGCCATCAGGCCGTTCGTCGCCTGGGACGGGTCGCGGCGCGCAGCCGTCTGGGGCGTGCTCGGGGGCAGTCGGTTCAAGCCGGACTCGTTGCCCGTGGATGCCGGCGGCGGCGCCGAAGGACGCGGCGGCTCGGGGGCGGGGGCACGGCTCGCCACGGGGGGAGCCGCACCGGCCGGGCGCGATGCCGTGGACGGGCGCGGTGTGGGCATGCCCAGCAGGCCCTCGGCGGCCATTGCCTTGGCGATCATGTCCGTCGAGAGCTGGAGCGTGGCGGCGCCCTCGACGGGGGCGTCGTCCCCCGCGAGCAGGTCGGCGACCTCGTCCGGGCTCATCTCGAGGGAGACGTCGTGGCGGGCCTTGAGGGTCTCCATGCAGGCTTCGAGGGCCTGCTTGACGTCCATGGCGTTCTTGTACCGGTCGTCCGGCTTCTTCTTCAGGAGCTTGAGCGTGATCGCCTCGAGCTCCTGCGGGTACGACCACTCCGGGCGAGCCTTGGACGGCGGCACGGGCTCTTCGATGACGATCTTGGTGGCGACCTCGACCGCCGACTCGGCGTGGAAGGGGAGGTTCCCCGTGATCGTCTGGTACAGGATGATGCCGAGGCTGAAGAGGTCCGAGCGGCTGTCGAGGGGGAAACCCTGGACCTGCTCCGGGCTCATGTACGCCGGCGTCCCGCAGACGATGCCGTCACGCGTGAGGGGCTGATAGTCGGCGCCGGGATCGGTGATCTTGGCGATGCCGAAGTCGAGCACCTTCACGAAGTCGGTGGTCCGCCGGTGGTTGAAGCAGACGATGTTCGCCGGCTTCAGGTCGCGGTGGATGATGTTCGCCGAGTGGGCTTCATCCAGGGCGTCGCAGACCTGCGCGATGATGTGCACGATGCGCGCGGTCGGCAGCGGCGCGTCCTCGGCGATGATCGTGCCGAGGTCGCGCCCCTTGATGAACTCCATGGCCATCCACAGGAGCTCACCGCCATCTTCCTGGCCGAAGCCGAAGATCGAGATGCAGTTGGGGTGGTTCAGACGGCTCGCCGCCTGCGCCTCGCGCTCGAATCGCTTCACGACCGTGGAGTCGCTGACGAGGCTGGGCCGCAAGACCTTGAGGGCCACCGACTTCTTGAGGGTGAGGTGGGCCGCCTGGTAGACGCGGCCCATGGCACCCTCACCGACGAGCGCCTCGATCTTGTAGTCGTTGGCGATCGTCCGTCCGATGAGCTGGTCGTTGTCTTGACGGCTCCCTACGGTGATGGACGCACCGCAGCTCGGGCAGAAGTTCGGCCGCCCCTCGATCGGTTTCTGACACTTCGGGCACGCCGCCATCCTGGAGCAACCTCCGCTGATCCCGAGTCGCCTCGACCATGCATTCGCCGGGCCGTAGGCTCGGGCGGACCATAACAGAGGGTCTTGGGGGTGGCAAGCTTCCGGGGCCGCGACGTCGGCGCAATCAATTGCACTTTGCAAGGGAAACGCGCGTCGGTTATCGTCCCCGCCCGATCGGGCCCTTCAGCGAGCGGCCCCCATTCACGAGCCTCCCGGAGCGGAACCACAGACATGCTGCGTCAGGGACTTGCCACGGTCGCCGCGTTGGCGCTGGCCACTCAGGCCGGTTGCTACAACACCTACAACATCACGCTCGAGGAGCTCGGCAAGGTGCAGGAGGGCGGCAGCGCGAATGCCGTCTCCGTCACCACCGCGGAGTCCGAGCAGATCGTCGTCACCGAGAACTCGAAGATCGGTGTGACGGACAAGACGGGGGAGTACCACGCGATCTCGCCCTTCAACTTCACCATGACCCAGAACCAGCTGGTCGCGCCGGACGAGAACGAGATTCTCACGCGCGATCAGATCGAGACGGGCAACGTGAAGCAGATCAGCGGCACCAAGACGGCGCTGCTCGTCGCGGCCGGCCTGGCTGCGGCGGCGGGTCTGGGCGTGTTCGTGATCCTCAGCGCCCCGAAGGACAAGGGCTTCGAGTAAGCCTCAGAGGCCGTCGAGCTCTGCGGGCCCCGGGGCGGACCCGGAGGTCAGGCGATCCAGCAACGCCCGGGCCGGCGTGAGCGACGGCGCAAGACGAACCGCCTCACGCAGGTCCTCCTGCGCGCGCTGGAGTTCGCCGGCGGCCAGGTGCGCCACGGCGGCGTTGTACAGCAGCGCCGGGTTGCCGGGTTCCTCGGCCAACGCCAGGGCATAGGTCTGGCGCGCGACGGCGACGTAGCCGCGCCGACGCAGGGCGACGCCCAGGTGATTCAGCAGGTCGATGCGTCCGCGGTGTTGCGTGCGCACGCGATCGACGACCCGCGCGGCGTCGTAAACACGGTCCTGCGCAAGCAGCAGCTCCGTGAGCTCGAACGCGGGCGCCCACAGGTCCGGCGCGGCCTTGAACGCCAAGCGGAGGAGCTTCTCCGCCTCGGCGGCGTTGCCGGCCTTCTGCGCGGCTCGCGCGCGACGCACCAGGACCTCCGGCGCCGTGGGGGCCAGCGCGGCGGCCCGGGCGGCAAAGTCCCCGGCGCGGGTGTCGCCTTCGGCCTCGGCCAGGTCGCTCATCCGGTTCCAGGCCTCGAGGAAGAGCGGGGACTGCGAGACGACTTCTTCGAGCAAGCGCAGGCCGACCTCCCACTCACCGACGACACCCAGCGCCGTACCCGCGCCGTACATCGCCGGCAGCGAGTCGGGGTGCAGCGTGCGGAGCCACTGATACACCAGGAGCGCCTTGGGGGCCGCGCCGTCGTCCATCAAACGCCAGGCGCGGCTGAGCAGGAGATCCAGGCGATCCGGCGCCTGGCGACGCATGAGTTCGGCGCGCACGGCGCGCGCGACGTCCGCCACCGTGAACGGTTTGGGGATGAAGGCCGCGATCCGGTAGAGCGGCCGTAACGAGGCCATCTCGGGCGTGATGCCGCCGGCCAGGAGGATCAACGAGGCGTCCCGCAGCGTCGCCCGCTGCCGGAGCGCATGCACGAAGGCGAGCCCCGGGCCGTCGCAGGCGTCCCAGTCCAGGATCAGGAAGTCGTACGACGAGGCGTCCTCGAGGGCGCGCTCCCAGGCCGCCTGCGTGCTGGCGAAGTGCATCGTCACGGGGCCGACGGACTCGAGCGCCGGGCGCAAGAGACCGCGGAGGACCTCGTGGGTGTCGAGGACCAGGAACCGGGCGATGGGCGTGCTCGGCGGGGGGCGGTGATGGGGCGTCTCTGCCACGGGATCAGCATAACGCCGCTCGGCGGCCGCCACCATTCCATGCGACGAGGGCCCTGCATGTTCACAATGTTGTTCCCGGGGCGGACGCGGATTACTCTGCGCCCATCGTGGACACCCCCATCGCCGTCAACCCCGCAGATCCCGAAACGGCGCTGAGACGCATGCTGGCGCTGCTGCGCGTGGCGCCGCTGGATTTCGGCCTGCGCATCCAGGCGGGCGAACTGCTGATTGAGATCGGGGACACCGCGCGGGGCATCAAGATGCTCCGCAGCTGCGCGGACTACTGCACGCTGGCGGGGTTCCCTGTCCGTGCCCTTTGGGCGCTGAAGCTGGTCGAGACCTACGCCGTCGATCCCAACCTGGTCGAGCGCGGTCTGAACATCCTGGCGAATCACTACGGTCGCAAGCCGGAGGGGGACTGGGGCGAGCCCATCTTCGAGATGCCGCTCCCCAAGCGGGACGTCTCGATGTCCGATCTCCCCGAGCGTCTGGACGACGTGATCCTGGAGCTCGAGCGCCGCGGGACGGACATCATCCGGGGCGTGCAGTTTCCGAACGCGCTGCCGCGATTCCCGCTGCTCAGCGAGGTCGACCGCGAGCCGTTCCTCAGGGTGCTGCGGGCGATTCGCCTGCGTCGCGTCCCCGCGGGCATGGTGCTGGCGCGAGAAGGGGAGTCGGGCAACGCCGTCTACCTGATCATCTCGGGGCGTGTGCAGGTCACGAAGCGGGCTGCGGACGGCACGACGACGACCCTGGCCGAGCTCGGCGAGGGCCAGATCTTCGGCGAGATGGCGCTGGTCACCGAGTCTCCGCGCGTGGCGACCGTCGTCGCCGACACGCCGGTGGACCTCTTCGAGCTGCCTCGTACGATCCTGGCGGAGCTCGGGCCGGACGCGGCTCAGCTTCAGAGCGCGCTCTCTCGACAGGTCTGCGACCGCATGGTCAAGAACCTGATGAACCTCTCGCCCGTCTTCCGGGTGCTGCCCCAGGACCGGCGATTCCAGCTCCTCTCTCGCTTCGGCACGATGCTGGTCGAGGCGGAGGAGGACATCATCGTCGAGGGGCAGGTCGGTCGCGGCCTGTACATCATCCTCGACGGCCTGGTGCAGGTCACGTTGCGCAAGGGTGGGAAGCGCCACCTGCTCAACTGGCTGCGCGAGGGCGACATCTTCGGCGAGATCTCCCTGCTGCGGAAGACCCCCGCCACGGCGACGTGCACGGCCTCCCGGCGCTCGCTGCTGATGTTCCTGGCGCGGGAGGACTTCGAATCCATCCCCGCCGAGTTCCCCGAGGTCGTCGAAAAGATGCACGAGCTCGGTGAGTTCCGCCTCCTGGACAACATCTACACGCTGGCCTGAGCCAATCTTGTCTGGGGAGTCGGATCTCTCCAGGTTCAAGCACCAAGTTTGACGCGCAGAACACCTGCACGTACATTCGCCCCCGTGGCGTGCAGTGCATGCACCCGGTATCGATTCCGCGTTTTCGTGGAGGGATGATGGCGACCAGGAACACCAGCAAGAAGAGCGAGACCAAGGGACGCCGCGGCAACATCACCGCCGAGGCCCGCGAAAAAGGGGCGATCTCGAAGTCTCAGCGCGGCATCTTCAATAAGTACATCCGGGCGCTCCAGGGTCGTGCGGCCGAGAAGAACCGTGAGAAGATCGCCGAGATCGACGCCATTCTCACGCGGGGTCGTCACGTCCGGAAGGCCCCCGTTTTCAAGAATGGCAAGCGCATCGGTACCAAGGAGAAGGAGCTCGCGCTCCTGCCCTCGGAGCGGGCGAAGCTCATGGCGCAGCGGTCCCGGCTGGAGTCGAGCCTGACGCGCAAGGCGCCCGACGAGCTGCGCAACGACTTCCTGGCCATCCTGCCGGAGTACGCGGCCAAGAACGGGCTCACGCGTGAGATCCTGATCTCCGTCGGCGTGCCGCTCGAGGATCTGGCCGCGGCCGGCCTCTGATTCGCCCGGCGCCGGAAACGAAAAAAGGGGCCCGCGGGCCCCTTTTTCATTGGTTCGACGCCCGACCTGGGCGGGACCGTTGGGGGCTTCGCCCCCGCGCTCGACTCAGAAGCGGCTGATGCCGATCAGGTCGACGAGCAGGGTCATCTGGGCGAGGAGATCCTCCTGCGCGCGCAGATTGCGCTCACCCTCGTCGATGGTCGCCTGGTTGGCGCCGTCGGCGATGTCCGCCTCGTAGCGGGACAGGAGCAGCTTGGCGCGGTTGATGGCACGCACCGAGATGGCGCCGATCTCCTCCGTCTCGACGGCCGCGAAGGTGCGGTGCGTCAGCGGGCTGGTGTAGGTCACCAGCTTGTCGCCGGGGACCCCGGGGACACCCGGGATGCCGGTCACGTCGAAGCCCGTCTCGCCGCCGAGCTCGAAGACGCGCAGCTTCTCGAGGAACGTGGAGTCCGCGTAGTAGGGGATCTCCAGCGAGGCCGAGATGAGCGTGTTGAGCGGCTGGAACGAGAGCGTCCGCGGCTCGATCTCGCGGCCGGGGTAGTCGATCGCCGTCGGGTCGAAGCCGCTGGTCGGGTCGAAGAACGAGCCGTCCCAGTAGCCGCGGGGGTGCAGCAGCTTGGTGTCCGGATCGTAGTTCATGCCGTAGCCCTTCGTGTCGCCGGAGATCTGCGCGCTCATGAGGCGCGTGAAGGCCGTGGGGAAGAAGTCGTAGAAGCTCAGCTGGAACCGCTCGTCGTTGCCGGAGACGGTGCCGAAGTCGCGGCGGGTCAGGATGTCCGTGGCCGCCATCTTCTCGTAGTAGGAGCCGACATAGGCGAGGCGCTCGATCTCGCCGAAGTAGCCGCGCTCGTAGACCGACAGCAGGGGCTTGCCCTGGCCGAGGGGCACGTTGATGGCGTCGTCCGTGGCGACGGGCGAGAGCGCGTCGGAGTCCCAGCGGTAGACCTCGTCGTCTTCGTTCCACTTGTAGAAGCCGGTGTCCGGGCGGGCCAGGACGCTGCCGAGGAAGTCGAAGCCGACGACCGTGGCGCGGAACATGTCGTCGAAGCCGCCGGGGCCGCGGTTGGCGCGGAACCCGGGCTCGTAGAAGTACTTGTAGAGCATGGACTGCATCTGGTCACCGACCTGGCGGAACATGCCGTACACGCGGTTGTAGTAGCCGTAAGCGCTCAGGCCGGTGTTGTTCCGGCGGAACGCGCGGAACGGATACATCGCCTCGAACTGCTCGATCATGTTGCGGACGATCTCTTCGGAGCTGTCGCCCTCGTCGAAGCGGTTGCAGAAAGGCTGGTCCTCGACGCGCTCGTCACTGCAGAACTTCTGGCGGATGACCAGGCGGCCGCTGTCGAGCTCGTCCTCGTCCCAGTCGGAGCAGGTCTTGGCGCCGAGCACCGGGTTCTCGCGGCACTTCTGACCGTCGGCCTTGGCCGGGCAGTCGTTGTCCGAGTAGCAGAGCTGACCGCCGCCGTACCACTGCACGCGCGTCCGCTTGCTCTCGGACACGTCGCACTCTTCGGGCTGGCTGCCCTCGCAGTTCAGGCGGTCGACGAGGCCGGCGTGGGCGAAGCGCATCGCCGCCTTGTCGTAGTTGCCCAGGCCCTGCCAGTCGCCGTAGTAGCTCTGGTGGTAGTCCATGATCGAGGAGTACTGGAACTCCTTGATGCCGGCGTCCTCCTCCATCTTGCGGATGATCTCGCGGTCCGTGGACCACTGCTGGACGCGGGCGGCGAACTCTTCCTCGGTCTCGTCGTCGCTCTTGCCGTTCGAATCGATGTTCACGAACGGGTGACCCTGCTCCTGCTCGAAGCGAGTGCGGACGTCGGCCTTGATCTTCCAGTACTCGGGGAAGTAGTTCGTGCGGTCGAAGCTGGCGATGAAGTTGTGGCGCAGGCCCATGTTGTGGCCGAGCTCGTGCAGCGTGACGGCGCGGAACGCCTGCTCGCGCAGGAACTGGCGGAACTGGGTCCGGTCCAGGTTCATGTGCTTCTTGGCCACGGCCCACAGGCCGTTGTCGTTGAACAGGTACTCGGCCGACTCGATGGCGCGGGCGGAGCGCATGTCCTCACGGCGCGAGTTGCCGAGCATCTCGCCGTGGACCGGGTCGAGGGGGTTGATGCGGGCGACCTCTTCGTCCGTGAGGTCGGCGGAGCTGGCCACGCGGCCACCGCTGAGCTCGATGGCGATCTCGTCGGGGATCATCATGCGCTCGAGGCCGGCGGCCTTGAGGCGCTCGGCGGTGCCGTGGAGGCGGCCGCGGTTCTGGGACAGCTCCTTAAGCTTGCCCTCGAGGGGCTGGAGCTTCTCGAGCTGCGCGTCCGGGTCGACCTCGGTGAGGGCGACGAGCGACTGGATCGGCGTGGGAACGCGCTGGACGTAGCCCTGGGCCTGCATGATGTCGAGGATGTTCTTGCCGCGGATGAAGTGGTCCTCGGTGGTGCCGGTGCACTCGGCCTTGGTGCCTCCGCCCTCCTCGCAGCTCTTGTCCGTGGCGCAGGCCTTGGGCAGCGGATCGCCGGCCGCGGCGTGCTGGGCGCACAGCAGGTCGACCATGTCGAGAACGCGGGTCTCGAGGTAGTCGAAGCAGCCGTTGCCGTAGATGTAGGCGACGCCGTTGAGCATCTCGCCCGTCTCGGGGTCGTTGGCGGGGCCACCGACGCCGCAGGGCTGGCCGTAGCTGGGGTCCTGGATGAAGGCGATCATGCTGTAGCGCAGGTCGCCCAGGAACTGCTCGCCGTTGTTCTCGTGCAGGGTGAAGGGGCACTGACCGACCATCTTGAAGCCGGTGTCCGAGCCCGTGCACTCGTCGATGGGCTTGCTGCCGTTCTGGCAGGTCGCCTTGCAGTCGGCCTTGACGTCGATGTCCGGCCAGATGCCGTCGTACGCGTCGCTCCACTCCTTGGCCATGCGGAAGGCCTCGGGCTTGAGGTCCGAGGGGAACTCACGGTTCAGGTAGTAGTTGATGGCCTTGAAGCCCGTCGGCTTCGGCAGGGGGGTGCCGTCGGCGTTGCGCCAGTTCTCGAAGATGTTCCAGCGCGTGGCGAGGTACTGCCGGAAGTCGGTCTCACCGCGGCCGGGGAGGTACGTGGCCTTGTTGACGCGCCACAGACCGACCCGCTCGAAGGCGTCGTCCGGGTACGGCTTGGGCACGTACTGCTTCTCGACCGGGACCTCGGGGACCTTCATGAACGAGAGGCGCATGCCGATCTCGTTGAGGGCGCAGTTCTTGTCGCCGAGGCCGTAGGCGGCCGCCTCGGGGATGCTGCCGTAGAAGCAGGACTCGATCTGGTTCGAGGCCGAGACCGTCACGCGGTTCGTGATCAGGATGGCGTCGTTGCCGACCACGGGCGGGAGGAAACCCTCCTCGCAGTCCTTGTAGCTGACGGTGCCGTTCTCGTCCGTCGCGCGGCAGTCGCCGTCCTCGGCCTGGACGTAGTACGGGCTGGACAGGCGCAGCCAGCCGGCGTCGTTCTGCGAGCCGAGGTTGTAGCCCAGGTCGGGCAGGCCCAGGTCCGTCCAGTCGACGCGGATGAACTGGCGCTGGTACCAGGGGCGGTCCGAGGCGTTCTCGTCGATGACGTTCGACTGCTCGCCCGTGGCGCTGTTGTAGTTGCGCTGGATGTCGAAGTGACCCTGGATCGCGAAGGACGCGATCGGGTGACGGCAGGGGAACTTCTCGTCGTCCGCGTACTCGTCGTTCTGCTTGTCGAGCTCGCCCGTGGCGGCACGATCGGCGGTCACGCCGGCCGTCTGACCCGGGTTGGCCGAGGGCACGTCCTCGAGCTGGCCGGCGCGCACGCCGTCCGAGTTCGAGTTGATGACGACCTCGTCCGCGCGGCAGGCGAGGAGGTGATCCTCCTCGATGCGCCACCGGACCTTGTAGGCCGGGAAGTCCTCTTTGAAGAGGTACTCCTGCCGGTCGCCCACGAAGGTGTCCTGGGTCTCATAGGGAGCGTCGACGACCGTCCGCGCGAAGTACCAGGTCCCCTTGAAGAGGTCCTTGCTCAGCGCGTTGGGTTGGGTGCGATCGACGTCCTTGACTGGCTCCGCGCAACCCGCCGCAGCGAGCGTGGCGCCCAGGGCCAGACCTTTCACGAGTCGTGCTGACCTCATCTCGTTTTCTTCCTCTTTCCGTCGCGGTGGCGTCCGGCGCGGCCCGCATCGGGCCGTGGTTTGTCTCGAGACTCTCGACGATGCGAAGCGTGAGCGCCGGCCGGGGCCGAACGCGGCGCGCTTACCTAGCGGAGAGCGGGGCCGCAGTCAACGACCTCGCTGATTGCTTCCTGGGTACGGACCGCGGCGGATCAAATGTCGAATGTTCCCTGGGGAAAACGGGCGGGCGCTCATTGACTCAGGGCAGGCGATTTTCGCGCCTCCGGGTGAAATGTGCGCAAGGGTGTGCCGATACCAGAACCATGCGGAGAATCAGAAGCTCACTGGCCGGGACCGCCCACCTCTTCCTCGCGGGAGACCGGGGGGCGCTTTCCGCCGTGTCCGCGGCCATCACGCGGATCGACGGAGACCTCTTGACGCTGAGGTGTGCGCGTCCGGGTGCGCTGGAGACGGGAGCACGGTGTGTGGTCGCGGTCGCGACCGACGACGGCCAGAAACGAGCCCGGGCCGAGGTGGTCGAGGTCTCGGATCTCGCGCTCAAGGTGCGCCTGCAGGAGGCGCTCAGCCCCTCGGACCGCCGGGGGTGGCCCCGCGCCGAGGTCGTGCTCCGCATGATGACGCGCAAGTTGAGGCCCGGCGAGTCCATGAACCGCCACGGGATCCTGTCGTTGCTGCCCACGGACGGTCGCTGGCAGACGGAGGAGGTCGTGCTGAGCGGCACCGGCATGCGCGCGCCGCTCGGGGGCGAGTGGGCGTGCGGAGACCGGCTCGAACTCCGCCTGCACGTCCCCGGCCGGCGGGGCGGCGACCACTTCCTCACCGTCGCCGAGGTCGTCCAGATCTTCGACGACGAGTCACCCGTCGAGCAGGCGATCCGCTTCGTGGACCTGCCGGAGAACGCCCGCGTTCGCCTCGGCGAGATCGTCGATCAAGCGCGGATGTCCGATCTGGTCGAGGACGCCTGGTGAGGCCGCTCAGGGCGTGAGGAGGCGGTCGAACTCACCGGCCTGATCGAGCGCGCGCATGTCGGTGTAGCCGCCGATGGAGCGCTCCCCGACGAAGATCTGCGGGACGGTCCGTTGACCCGTCGTGTCGACGAGCCAGTGGCGCAGGGCGTCGTCCTCGCTGACGTCGATCTCGGCGTAGGGCACCGCCTTCTTCTCGAGGAAGCGCTTCGCGGCGATGCAGTAGCCGCAAACGGGGGTGGTGTAGATTCGGACGGGCTGCAATCGAGTCTCCCGGAAAAATTGTGGGCAGGGTCGAAAGTTGTGGGGCCGTGGCCCATGGTCTATAAGGAACCCTCCGACGGTGTACCAGAGGGAACCCCCGGTCGCATGGCACGGCTGGTCTACATGGATCCCGAGGGAAGGCAACAGACGCTGGACCTCGATGCGCAAACGCCGCAGATCGTCATCGGTCGACACCCCGATTGCGATCTCGTGTCGGATGATACGAGTGTTTCGCGCCGCCACTGCATCATATCATTCGAGGGCGGGCACTACCGCATCTCGGATCTGGGCTCGGCCAACGGCACCCAGGTCAACGACGTCCGGGTCACGCGGAAGAACCTGAGCACCCGCGACATCGTGCGCTGCGGCAACCTGTTACTGCAGTTCTTCGATGAGCCCGAGGTGCTGACGGCCCCGCCGATGGCGATGCCGCCGCCCCCGCCGCCGCCCCCGCCCGTCGTACAGAAGTCCGGGTTCTCCCAGGGCTCGATGATGGACACGTCCGTCGGCACGTCCATCAACACGCTGATGCGCGCCGAGATCGGCCGCCTTCAAGAGCGCATCAAGTCGCTCGAGAGCTCGAACGCCGGGCAGGCCGAACGGCTCGCCGATCTGCAGCAGGAGCTCGCGCTCGCCGGCAGTCGGATCGACGCCGCGCTCGGCCACGCGACGGAGGCCGAGTCCGAAGCGCGAGAGCTTCGCGCGCAACTCTGGCAAGCCGAGGAAGACCTTCGGGCGCGCTCGGTGGCGCTGGAGGCCCGGGAGCTCGAGCTTCTCGAGCTCCATGAACGCGCGCACCGCGAGGCCCTGCCCGTCGTGGGCGAGGGGGTCGGCGACCCGGTGCCCGTGGAGAACGTCCTCGCGACGGACGAACGCTCTGAGCTCGTGGACGCCCTGGCCGACGCTCGCGGGCGTCTGGTCGTCGTCGAGGCGGAGTT
>CAINDO010000425.1 GCA_903847385.1 uncultured Myxococcales bacterium | reverse complement strand
GCCCGCGCCGCCGTCGACCAGCAGCCGCCCGGCGCCCGCGAGCGCGTCCGCCCGGACCAGGATGCCGCCGCCGGAGCCGCCGCCGCCGCCGGGTTTGTAGCCGCAGTTGGCGGCGTCCGGCGGGGGCTGCTCGCCGCGCGCGCGGACGGTGCCGTCGATGCGGGCATTGCGAGCCAGGAGCCGAATGGCCGCGCCGCCTGCGCCGCCCCGCGCGCCGGCGTTGTTGCAGCCGCAGGAGTTGCCCGCCGCGCCGCCGCCGGAGCCCGCCTCGAGGTCGCTGCCCCCGGCGGTGCCCACAACGCCGGACGTCCCGCCGACGCAGTGACTCGAGGTCGGGTTGTCACACCGCTCGCAGGCACCGCCGAACTGGTTGGGCAAGGGTGTGTTGCCGGCGCCGCCGTAGCTCGCGCCCGAGCCGCCCTGCGCCACGCAGCTCCCCGGACCGCCGCCGCACCCCGGCGCCGGGCCAGCGCCCTGGCGTCCGCCGTTCTGGGCCGCCGGCAGACCGCCCGCGCGACCGGCGGCGTCGCCGTCGATGACACCGCCGGCGTCGACGGTCAGGTTCACGGCGCGAATGATGACCTCGCCCGCGCCGCCGACGGGCACGGCGAGCGTACCGCGAATGATCACGTCCTGGTAGCAGTGGTCGCCCGAGAGCGCGTATCGCTGACCCGCGGGCACGCAGAGCAACTGCGGCGAGTCCACGATCACGTTGCCGCAGCCCGCCTGACACACCCCGCCGACACAGGCCTCGCCGGCGCCGCAGGGGTGCCCGCACAGCCCGCAGTGCAGCGGGTCCGTCTGCGTGTCCACCTCGCACAGGTTGAGTTCGTTGCCGTCGCAGTCCGCGCGACCGATGGCACACGCGGGTTTGCACGTCGGCCCGCCCTGGCAGGCGAGGCCGGGCGCGCAGTCGTCGACCTGACCATCGCAGTCGTTGTCCAGCCGGTCGCAGAGCTCCTCGGACGGCGCGCCGGGCTGCGCGCCGCAGACCACGCCGTTCCCGGCGGGATCGCAGACCGTCTCGCCCGCCGCCGCGCAGGCGCCGACGCCCACGCTGCAGGCCACGCCGACGCCGAAGTCCTCGTCCGTGTCGCCGTCGCAGTCGTTGTCCTGTCCGTCGCAGCGCTCGACCGCCGGCACGCCGGGCTGGGCGTTGCAGAGGGCGTCGCCGCTCAGGACATCACACACCAGCACGCCCGCGGACTGACACTGACCCAGCCCGAGCGCGCAGGCGCTGCCCAGGCCGAAGCCATCGTCGACCAGGCCGTTGCAGTCGTTGTCCAGGGCGTCGCAGCGCTCCATCGCGGGCGGACCGGCGACGGCGTCGCACACCGCGGCGCCGGTGGCGACGTCGCACACCCGCTCGCCGCGGCCGAGACACACACCCGCACCGACCGTGCAGGCGCCGCCGACGTCGAAACCCTCGTCGATCTGTCCATCGCAGTCGTCGTCCGCGCCGTTGCAGCGCTCGATGGCATCGGCCCGCGGCACGGCATCACACATCACGCCGCCCGTCGCCGGGTCGCAGACCAGCGCGCCGTTGGAGGCGCAGGCGCCCACGCCCACGCTGCAAGCCGCGCCGAGGTCGTAGCCCTCGTCCGTGCGCCCGTTGCAGTCGTCGTCCAGGCCGTTGCAGAGCTCCACGCTCGGCTGCCCGCCCACCGCGTCGCACACGACCTCGCCCAGAAACGCATCACACACCGTCGTGCCGCTCGCGGCGCAGGCGCCGACGCCGTCGCCGCAGGGCAGGCCCGCGCCGACGATGTCGTCGTCGGCCACGCCGTCGCAGTCGTCGTCCCGGCCGTCGCAGATCTCGTCCGCGGGCAGCACCTGGTTGTTGCAGGGGCCGAAGCCCTGACCGTCGGGGTTGCAGAACTGCACGCCGGCCAGACAGCGCCCCACGCCCTCCGTGCCCGCGGGGCCGGAGTAACAGACCTGCGCCGCGCCGGGCAGGCAGGCGCAGGCGCCCCCGGCCAGCGCGCCGTCGTCGACGCCGCCGTCGCAGTCGTTGTCCTCGCCATCGCAGATCTCCACGCCGGGCAAGGTCTGTAGCATGCAGGCCTGCCAGGCGCCGCCGAGACACACGCTCGTGCCGACATGACACGGCGCGAAGACCTCCGTGCCGGGCGGGCCGTCGTAACAGTCCTGGGAGAGCGGCTCGCCGGGCGCGTCGCCCTCGTCGATCGCCTGGTCACAGTCGTCGTCCAGCCCGTTGCACGTCTCGGGCACGGGCACACACGGCGCCGCGGCGTCGGGGGTGAGCCCCGCGTCGGGGGTCGCCGCGGCGTCGGGCGTGGCGCCCGCATCCGGCGTGATCGCGCCGGTGTCCGCGAGCGGGCCGGCGTCGTTCGGTTTGCCGCCGAACCCGCCCGCCGCGTCCGCGCCGCCGGTCGCTCCGCCGTGCGTTCCGCCGGTCGTGCCGACGGTGCTCCCGCCGGTGC
>CAINDO010000424.1 GCA_903847385.1 uncultured Myxococcales bacterium | reverse complement strand
CGGTCGCGCTCGGCCTCGGCGTGCCATTGGGGCTGCTCTCGGGGCTCGCCGTCGGTCCGGTGGACGCGAGCATTCGATACGCCTGCATGGTGCTGGCCTCGTTTCCCCGCATCGCCTTTCTGCTGCTCGTCGCCACCGCCGTCGACACGACGCTCCGGACGGCCGTCCTGGCCCTGGGCGCGACCTTCGTGCCGCCCATCGTCGGCGAGGTCCGCCAGCAGCTCGTCGCCATGCGCCAGGCCGAGTTCCTCACTGCAGCGCGCGCGCACGGCATCGACTGGGGGCGCCTGGTGGCCTATCAGATCCTCTGGGTGGGGCTGCGCACCCGGATCATCCGCCAGGCCGCGTTCGTCTTCGCGTACGTGCTGCTCATCGACGCCGCCCTGTCCTATGTGGGCTCCCTGACCGGCTACGTGCGCATCGGCGAGCCGACACCCGGCGCCGCGCACACCCTGGGGCAGGCCATGGCGGCCGCGCGCGACATCGTGGACACCTCCCTCGAGGCGCCGGAGACGTGGTGGCCGCTCTCGGTCCTGGCCGCCTACATGACGCTTCTGGTCACGGGCCTGACCGCCCTCGGCGAGGGCCTCGTGCGGAGGTCCGAGCGATGAGTCGCCCCGTCGAGTCCCAGCCCGGGAGCCGCCGGCTCACCGTGCGCGACCTCCGCGTCGTCGCCGAGCGACCGGATGGAGCCTTCGCCCCCCTCGTCGAGGGCGTGACCTTCTCCGTCGATGCAGGGGAGGTCGTATGCCTCGTCGGGCAGTCCGGCTGCGGCAAGACGGCCACCGTCCGCGCGGTGACGGCCGTCCTGGACGCCCGGCCCGGTGTGGTGGGGGGTGAGGTGCTGCACCACCCGGCGGATGCGCCGCCCCTGTCCCTGTACCCGCCGGCGCTGGCCTCGGCGCTGCTCGACCTCGGCACCTCGGGGGCGCTGCGGGCCGCGCACCGCGCCCGCCGCCACGCCGAGTCGCGTTTCGCCCCGCTCCGCGGGCGCGCCGTGTTCACGGTCTTCCAGAACAGCCAGACCAGCCTCTCGCCGTTCCACAGCGTTCAGGCCTCGTTGCTGCTCGCCGCCGCGCGCGGTGGTCATGCGCCCCTCCGCGCCGAGCGCCGGGAGCATTGCCTCGGGTGGTTGAATGCGGTGGGGTTCGAGCGGCCCGCAGCGTTCCTCGAGAAGCTCCCCTCGGAGCTCTCGGGCGGCGAGGCCAAGCGCGTCGCCATCGCCCAGGCCCTGGCCGCCGGCGCACGCCTGCTCATCGCGGACGAACCGACCACCGGGCTCGACCCCACCCTGCGCGTGACCATTCGCGACCTGCTCGGCGGGTTGAAGTCACGGGGGCTCGGCGTGCTGCTCATCACCCACGGCCTCGGTCTCTTCCACCGGATCGCCGACACGGTCCACGTGATGACGAACGGCCGCATCGTCGAGAGCGCCGCCTCCGACGCGTTCTTCCGTCCGCCGGGCCCGAGCCACCCCTACAGCCGGCGATTGCTCGCCGCCGAGGCCCCGGAGGTCACACCGTGACACCCGCGCCCCTCATCGAGGCCGTCGACGTCTCCAAGACCTTCCGGGCACGGGGTGGCCTGCTCTCGTGGTTCACGCGCCGCGGAAACGCGCCGGGCCAGCCCCCCGCAGCCCCGGCGGTGGACGCGGTCTCCGTGACCATTCAGCCGGGCGATCGCATCGGCATCGTGGGCGAGAGCGGCGGCGGCAAGACGACGCTCGGCCGCCTGCTGGCCGGCCTCCTGCGACCGGACGCCGGCGTCGTCCGGTGGCGCGGGCAGGACGTCGCCGAGCTCACCCCGAGCCAGCGCCATCGGCTACGCCGTCGTCACGTCCAGTTCCTCTTCCAGAACCAGTACGCCAGCCTCAATCCCCGCCTCACCGCGCTCCAGTGCGTGATCGAGAGCGTTCGCTGCCACCGGGACCTGCGCGGCGCGCCCGCCCGGGAGGCCGCCCGGGCGCTGCTCGTGCGGGCCGACGCCGCCCACTACGCCGACCGGCGCGTGGGTGTGCTCTCCGGGGGCGAACGCCGCCGCGTGACGCTGGCCTGTCTGCTGGCCGCCGAGCCCGAGGTGGTCGTCGCCGACGAGCCGGCCGCGGGCCTGGATCCGCTGCTGCGACGCGAGGCGACGGCGCTGCTGGCCGAGCTGGTGGCCGCGCGGCCCGAGATTGCGCTCGTGGTGGTCTCCCACGAGCTTGAACTCGTCGAGACGCTGTGCGAGCGTGTGTGGGTCATGCGCGAAGGTCGAATCATCGAGCGCCTGCGCGCGCCCCGGCCCGAGGCCACGGCGCAGCACCCCTACACGCGGCAGCTCTTCGCGGCCCGCGAGGCCGAGCGGCTGCCCACCGACCTGGTCGAGGCCCTGGGGCGCGATCAGCGCGGCGTGGCGACGATGGAGTACGTCACCCTCCTCGGGGCCGGCACCATCTTTCTGGGGTACCTGATCTACGCGCTCGGCGCCCACTACCGCGTGTACCTGGATTTCGCGCAGTGGTGGCTCTCGATCCCGATCTTCTGATCGGGTCGCAGGCGACTTGAACGCCCCGCCCGAGGTCATCGCACTCTGCAGCGCCGCGGGCCTGATCGCCGGTCAGGTGCTGTCGCTCGTCGCCGTTCGGCTGCCCCGGCGCATGCACTGGGACCTGGAAAACGAGGTGGCGCTCGCCCAGGCCGAGCTCGGGCGCGAGGGGCAGGCGCCCGCCGGTCCGCGCCCCGCCCTCTTCGCCCGGGGACCCGAGTGCGAGCACTGCGGCGCGGCGCTCCGCGGGGTGGGCGTCGTGCCCGTCCTGGGTTACCTGATCCGGAATGCCCGCTGCGTCGCCTGCGGGGTGTCACTCCCCCTCATGGGCCCGCTCGTCGAACTCACGCTGGCGGTCGTGTTCGGCGCGCTCGTCGCCCAGAACGGGCTCGGCATCGGCCTGCTCGCGGCGGCGGTCCTGGCCGCGCTGCTGGTCACCCTGGCCGCCATCGACGCCCGGGAGCGGCTCCTGCCGGACGCGTTGACGCTGCCCGGCCTGTGGATCGGCCTGACGCTCAACGCGTTCTCGGTCACCGTCGACCCGACTTCGGCCATCCTCGGCGCCGCCGGCGGCTGGCTCTTCATGGCGGGGAGCCAGTGGCTCTTCAGCCGCATCACCGGTCGCGAGGGCGTCGCCGCCGGCGACCACAAGCTCGTGGCCATGATGGGCGCCTGGCTCGGGTGGCAGGTGCTCCCCGCCATCCTGTTGCTGGCCATGGGCACGGCCGCGCTGACCCTCGTCCTCGGGCGCCTCGGCGCCGGCACGACCGCCCAGGCCGGCGAGACCGCCCAGGCCGAGATGCCCTTTGGTCCCCACCTGGCGGCGGGCGGGCTCCTCATCATGCTCGGCGGCACGTCCTGGTTCTCCGCGCTCGTGCTCTGAGGCGAGCGTCGGCGCGCAGGCCCCCGCTCACTCCGCGTCGATCACCCGCGTCCAGATGCGCCCGTCGGACTGGCCGCCGACGGCGATGAGCAGGGTGCCCGCGCCCTGGATGTCGCGCACGGGGCCGGCGACGACCTGCGTCTCGGGCTCGGCGTCGGGGTCGTCGGCGTCGACGCGCTTGAGCGCGCTGGTGGCGCCGAGCCACATGCCCTCGGCGGTGGGGAACACGGCGGCGGGCTTCTCGCCCAGGCCGGAGACCACGATGTTCCAGCGGTCGTCCATCCAGCGCGCCAGCACGCCGTTGCCGGCGGTGTTGGTGCCCGCGGCCCAGATGAACGGCGCGCGCTCCATGGGCTCCAGGCGACCCCAGACATCGGTGATGGCGCCGATGCCTGTGTCCGAGCGCACCACACGCGCCCAGGTGTCCTCGCCGTCGAAGGTGCCGGTCACCGTGCCCATGCCGGACTCGGCGCCGACGAACAGGCCCGTGCCCGTCGCGTCCATGAACGCGCCCTCGACGCTCTCGGGCAGGGGCACGCTGACCTCTTCGAAGCCGCTGCCCGTGTTGCGCAGCGCCAGGCCCTCGTCGCCGAAGATCCACACGTCGTCCGCGCTGCGGCCGCACACGGCGCGCAGCGTGAGGCCCCGACGGTCGGTGGCCACCGTCCACGCGCCGTCCGCGCGGGTGACGATGGTGCCGTTGGCGCCGACCGCCCACACGCGCTGCACGCCGCTGCCCCACAGGGCGATGAGGTCCTCGGTGGTGCCGCTCTCGACCGGTTTCCAGGCGGTGCCGTCGAACTGCACGATCAGGCCGCCGGCGCCGACGGCGATGGCGTCCGTGGGCGACACGACCCAGGCCGCGTGCAGCGGCTTCTCGAACTTGGTGGCCACCTCCGTCCAGGGCGGCAGGGGGTCGGCCTTCTTCTTCTCCTCACCGCAGCCGGTCGCGCCGAGGAGCAGGGACACGGTGGTGGCGGACAGGACGACGCCGCGGCGTACACGCTCGATCATGATGGGGAACCTCCAGTCAGGGCATTCTGCTGAGAACGGTGGATGCGATCAAAGACGTCCGCCAGGGCCGACGCGCCGCGCTGTGTCGCATGTTCGCGCGCACGGGCAGCCCAGCGGGCGACGTCGGCGTCCACGAAACCGCACGCCGCGAGGGCGTCGGCGGCCTCTTCGGCCCGGGGCAGCGTGACGGCCTCGTCGACGCCGGGGTCGAGCGCCTCGGCGACGGCCTCGAGCACGCGCACGGCGTGGGCGACGGCGAGCCGGCCCTGGGCCTCGAGCACCGCCCGACCGCGCGACAGGCCATTGCGGGCCGCCTCGAGGTCGCCCGTCTCCAGGCGCACCAGGGCCAGGTTCAGCTCGTTGAACACGGCGTCGCCGGAGCCGAGGGCGTCGTTCAGGGTGCGCGCGGCCTCGTAGTGCGCCGCGGCGGCGCGCCAGTCCCCGGCGAGTCGGGCGAGCTCGCCCAGCTCGTTCTCGCACTCGGCCACGCCCCATCGGGCGCCGGCTTCGGCGTGGCCGACCCGCGCGGCGTCGACGTGCGCCGCGGCCTCGGAGAGCTCGCCGCCTTGCCGCGCCGCCACGCCCAGGTTCATGCGGCAGCTCGCCTCCCAAACACGCTCGCCCTGCGCGGCGTAGGCCCGGCGTGCGGCCTCGAAGTGCGCCGCCGCCGCCGCGAGCGCCCCCCCGTGCAGCTCGACGAGGCCGTGGATCCGGCGCGCGTCCGCGGCCAGACGCGGGGCGCCGGCGGCCACGGCGAGCTGCCAGGCGCGGCCGAGGGCGTCCTTCGCGGCGAGGGCGTCCCCTGTGTTCCACTCCACCCGACCCCGCTCGAGCCACGCCTCGGCGGCGAGCGGCCCGGACGTCGCCCGCGCGAGCACCGGCTGGATGCGCGCCCGCGCGGCCGGCAAGGCGCCCCGCATGCGGGCGAGCCGGGCCTCGAGCAGCGCCGCGGCGAGCCGGTCCGGGTGGTCGTCGGGGGCGCCGAGCTGGTCCAGCGCCGTGTCGAGCACCTCGGCCACCACCGCCGCCGTGCGTGTATCGGCCAGCTCCAGTGCGGCGCGCATCCCGGTCAGCAAGGGGGCCACCGCCGCCTCGGCCCGCCCCGCGGCGCACAGGTGCCGCCCGAGCGCCGCCGGGGAGAGCCGCGCCGCCAGCGCGTCCGCGATGAGCCCGTGCAACGCCGCGGCCCCGCCCGCCTGCGCGG
>CAINDO010000423.1 GCA_903847385.1 uncultured Myxococcales bacterium | reverse complement strand
CGGCGAGCGCGCCGCGCAAGCCCAAGCGGCCCAACGGAGCCGGCGCGCCGACTTCGTCCGCGTCCGAAGAGATCCTGGCCCCGCCCCCGCGCTGACGCCGGGCGGCCCGGTCAGGCCCGCCAGGTCTCCATGTAGGCCCGGTCCAGCTCACCGAGCGCGCGGACGCCGGCCATCGTGCGCTCGGCGATCTCGTGGGCCACCTCGCGCCCGGCGGGGGCGTCGTACAGGTCGCCCATGTCCACCGGGGCGCCGAGCCACACGCGGATGGGCTCCACGCCCTTGCGGAAGCGGTCGCGGGCCACGCGCCCGAACTGGCGCGGCAGGCCGGCCACGAACGCCGGGATCACCGGGGCCTTCGAGTCGTGCGCGATGTAGCCCACGCCGGACTTGGGCGGCAGGAACTCGTAGGGGCTGTCGCTGGTGCTGCGCGTGCCCTCCGGGTGGATGCCGATGATCGTCCGCGGGCTCCAGTTCAACAGACGCGTGCAGGACTCCACGGCGAGCCGGTTCAGCGCCGGGCCGCGGTCATCCCGGAAGATCGGCGGATACATGGCATAGCCGGCCACGGCCATGTTCAGCACGGCCCCCAGGGGCCGCTCGTAGTAGTAGTTGCTGCGCACGGGGCAATACAGGAACGGCACGTCCTCGTAGAGCGGCCAGAACGCGATGGTGATCGCGTACAGGTCGAACCAGGTGCGGTGATTCGCCGCCAGGATGAACGAACGGGTGGGGAGATTCTCCTCGCCGCGCAGCTGCAGGCGATCGCAGATGATCTGATTCAGCACCGGCCGGGCGCCGATGCGGGTCCACAGCATGCCCGTGCGCTTGCCCCACAGGGTCTCGTTCAGGCGGCTGCCGAGCAGGTACGGGAGGCGCTCGTTCGGCTTGAGCGCGGCCATGATGGCGCGGTGGTTCTCTTCGTTCCGGATGATCTTCGGCGGGTTCATGGCGCGGAAAATACCAGAGGCGCCCGCACAGGTGGAGTCTCGGGTGCGGGCCTGCGTACAATGGCGCCGATGTTCCCGCCCAGCCTGCCGCTCCTCGCCGAATTGCTGCTGCCGCTCTGCCTCGCGCCCCCGCCGCCGGACGCCGCCGCGCTCCTGCGCCGGGGCACCGAGCTGTACAAGGCGGGTGTCTACGACAAGGCGGCCCAGGCCTTCCAGGGCGCCTGGGAGCTGGCCCCCACGCCCACCACGGCGCTGAACCTGGCGCAGAGCCTCGAGGGCGCCGGGCGCCCCGCCGAGGCCCTGGAGTGGTACGACCGCGTCCTGGAGTCCGAGGCCGCCGGCGCGCGGCACGACGCCGCGGCGTCCGGTCGCGAGCACTTGCAGGGGCACGGCTACGTGGCCATCACCTGCGGCCCGCCCGGCGCGACGATCATCGTCGGCGAGGCGCGTGGCCAGTGCCCGTCGTGGGGCGGCTACCTGCCCGCCGGCGACCACCCGCTCTCCGTCACCGCCGAGGGCCGGGCCCCGCGCTCCGAGACCGTGCCGGTGTTTGGCGGCGAGCGGGTCGAGCGCACCTTCGACCTGCCCGAGCGCATCGCGGTGATCCTGCCTGCGCCCGCGCCCGCGCCCGCTTCCGCGCAGCCCGTCGTTCAGTCCGACACGCCCGTGGCGCCCGCGCCCGAACCCGAGCGCGGCGCCGTCGTGCCCGCCTGGGTGAGCTACACGCTCCTGGGCCTGGGCGGCGCCGGCCTCGTCGTGGGCGGTCTCTACACGGCCAAGGCCGGGGACGACGCGGACAAGGCGACCGGCCTCTCCGACGGCAAGCGGCGCGACGCCCTGGAGAAGGACTTCGACCGCCACCGCACGGTGGGGTACACGGGCCTCGGTCTCGGCGGCGCGCTCCTCGCCGCGGGCGGCGGCCTCCTGATCTTCGGCGGGGGATTCTGATGGCGGCCCGTCGGCGTGTGATGTCCCTCGCGGTCCTGCTCGGCGCCTGCGTCGAGTTCCCGGCGGCCAGCCCCGGGGACGCCGCGGTCGACCCGGGGACCGGCGGCACGGCCGGCGGCGGGAACGGCGGCAACGGCACCGGCGGGCAGGGCACCGGCGGGCAGGGCACCGGCGGCGGGG
>CAINDO010000422.1 GCA_903847385.1 uncultured Myxococcales bacterium | reverse complement strand
GTCGCGCGCGGCTGCGGCAGCGTCCCGCGCGGCTGCGGCGGCGTCGCGCTCGGCTGCGGCCTCGTCGCGCTCGGCCTCGGCGTCGCGCACGCGCTCGAGCGCCTCGTTCAGCGAGAGCGAGAGCGCCTGGTTCAGCTCTCGGGTGAGCGGCACCATGCCGACGCCGTCGTACCAGCGCGGCTGACCCTCCCACAGGCCGAGCTCCAGGCCCAGCGAGCGCACGGGCCAGCGGCCGTTCTGCGGCACGATGCGCGTGTACGCCCGGTCATTCGGCGCGGCCAGGTGCCAGCCATGGAGCACGGTGCGACGGGCGTCGAAGAGGAAATACTCCGGGATGCCCAGGCGCGCGAACCACTCCACGTTCCGCTCGGCGTCTTTGCGCTTGTCGCCGCCCCAATGGACCTCGAGCGCGAAGTCCAGGCCCCGCCCCTCGGCGAGCACGTTCCAGACCGAGCGGCGGTGCCCCTCGACGTCGTTGACGACGAAGAGGTCCGGCGCGAAGCGGCGCTCCTCCGGGTAGTACACCGTGATGCTGCGGCCGATGTAGACCCCCCGCCCGCGCTTGCGAAAGAACGCGTCCAGCGAGTCCTCGCTCGCGCGCACGGCCTCGATGTGCCAGTCGCTCTCCGGCGCGAACCGCTCGCTGTCCGGCATCGGCCCCAGGCGTTCGACCCACTTCGCCCGTTCGGCCTCCGTCAAGCGCGCCCACACCTCGCGGGACGGGGCGCGGGGCGCCACGGTGGCAGTCGTCGGCGTGGGGCTTTCGGGCAAGGGGTCGATGGCCATCCGCCCATCATCGGGAACGGGGCGCCGGGCGTCAATGTGGCGGGCGCTGGGGGGCGGTGGCGGGTATTGGCGACCGCCGGCGGCGTCGGAGTTCCGTGCGCCGACTGGACCAATGCAGTAGAATCACGACCTCTTCTCGAACGGGGCCGTCCGTGTCCGCGCCGAATCCATCGTTGTGTCCGGAGTGCCGCGCCCCCGCGGCGGCGGTCGGGGCGCGCGTCTGCGCCGAGCACGGGCTGTATCTCGTCTCGCCCGAGGCGCTGGCGAAACTCGACGAGGCGCCGCTGCTCGGCCAGGTCCTCGACGCCAAATACGCCCTGATCGACCTGCTCGGCGGCGGTGGTTACGGCAGCGTCTATCGGGGTCTGCAGCAGCCGCTCGGGCGCGAGGTCGCGGTGAAGATCCTGCACGGCCTCGCCCTCTCGATGAAAATCGGCCGCGAGCGTTTCGAGCGCGAGGCCGTGGCGCTCGCCCGCCTGAGCAGCCCGCACACGGTACGACTCATCGACTTCGGCGTGACACAGTCCGGACCCGTGGGCGTACGCAACCTGCCCTACATGGTCATGGAGGTCATCGAGGGCGAGGATCTGGAGCGGCGCGTCCGACGGGGGCGTCTGTCGCCCGATGAAGTGCTGGACGTGCTCGACGGCGTGGCCGATTCGCTCGCCGAGGCCCATGCGGCCGGCATCGTGCACCGCGACCTGAAACCCTCGAACGTGCTCCTGACCCGCAGTCACACCGGCCGCACCCTGCCCAAGGTCATCGACTTCGGCATCGCCCGCGTCGAGGGCTCGAACAAGAGCCAGACCGGCTTTGTGACGGGTACGCCCTCGTACATGGCGCCGGAGCAGGTGCGCGGCGAGTCGGACCTGGACGCCCGCGTGGACGTCTACGCCCTGGCGGCGATGACCTACGAGCTGCTCGCCGGTCGGCCGCCTTACTCCGGAAACGACGCTGTGGCGATTCTCACCCAGCACTGCGTCGCCCCCGTGGCCACGCTGCGGGGCGTCGTTTCCGACCCGGCGCTGTGGGTTTTCGACGCCCCCCTCTCCGCCGGGATGGCCAAGGACCGTAGCGAACGGCCGGCGACGGTGACCGCCCTGGTGGCCTCCCTGCGGGCCGCCTGGGCGTCGCGGGACGCGCCGGCCGCCGCGCCCGCTCCGACGCCGACGCGCTCGCCGAGTCGGACCCTGGGCTACAGTTCGCCGCCCCTCTCGGCACCGAAGGACGACGCCCCGACGGCCGTCCACATGCCGACGCCGCTGACGCTGTCCAACCTGCCCGGCGAGCCCGCCATGAGCCCGCCGACGGCCACCGAGCGGCGCAGCCGACCTCATGCGGGCTGGCTCGGCGGCGCTGCGGCGATCGGGACCGTCGCCGTTGGACTCGGGCTCTGGGCGACGCGTCCGGAGCCGGCTCTGGCGCCCGCGGTGGCCGTGGCCCAGCCTGCGACGGTCACCCCCACGGCGCCGCCGACGCTCCCGGCCACGCAGCCGCCGAGTCTCGCCCCGACTGAGCCACCGACGCCGACCTCGGCCGCGAGCGCGCCGGCAGTCGTCGCCCGGCCCCGCCCCG
>CAINDO010000421.1 GCA_903847385.1 uncultured Myxococcales bacterium | reverse complement strand
CTCTGCGCCGGCCTCCGCGCCGGCCTCCGCCGCGCCGGCTTTCTCGCTGCTCGCGCCGCGCCCGTGCCCCCTGGCCGAGGCCGAGGCCGCCGAGTGGCGCGAGGCCGTCGCCGCGCTCCGCACGGAGCAGGCGGACGTCGCCGGTCTGCCCCCGGCGCAGGCCGCGCGGCTGCCGCTGTACACGTCCCTGGCGGTCGCCCTGGACCACGCCTGCCACACCACCGTGCCGGACGCCACGGAGCTGGCGGCGGCGGAGCGGGCGCTCGCCGGAGAGGGGGAGCCGGCCTTGAAGGACGCCCTCCGCGGCCTCTTGGCGCTGGCCTTCGAGCGCGGGGGGGTGGTGGAGGCGGCGCAGCCCCATTGGCGGGCGCTGCGGGCCGCGGAGCGCCCTTCGGACTGGCTCGTGCGGGCCTGGCTGGCCAGTGGGGACGCCCGGACGGGCGGAGAGCTGGAGTTCTCCGCGACGCAGCTCTACACGCGGGCCCTGGCCTCGGGCGGGGCTCCGGCGCGGTGCTACGCCGCCTGGCGCCTGGCCGAGAACGCGGTGCGCGCGGGCGTCGAGCCGGCAAAGATCGCCGAGGCCGTCGCGCGCGCACGGACCGAGGTCGCCGCCGGCACGGACTCCGTATGCGCCTGGGTGAAGCGCGAGATGGATCGCACCCTGCCGCCGGCGTATCGTGCCCCCTGAGGTGATGCCATGCTGAGCGCGCGCGCTGGTCTGCCCTTTTGGCTCTCGTTGGCCTGGATGCTGCCGGCCTGCATCGACTCGGCCACGCCGTCGCCGAGCGGCGACACCGAGGACGCCGGCCCGGCCGGTGGCGGCGCGGGCGGTGGCGCGACGGGCGCGGACGCCGCGGGCGGGCAGGGGAGCGGCGGTTCGACGTCCACGGACGCGGACACGAAGCCGGTGCCGCCCGACGCGGGCACGAACCCCGGGGCCGACGCCGCGGGCGATGGTCCGTGCGACGACCTGTGCGCGCGCATCGACGCCTGTTTTCCGGCGGCATGCCCGGTGCTGGACGCGAAGCCCTCGGCCATCGGGCTGTGCGATCTGTGCGAGACCTTCGGCGAGGACGACACGCGCAAGCTGGCGCAGGCCTCGTGCGACGAGCTGAACGCGGTCATCTTCCAGGCGCGGCCGGAGCTGGTCGAGGCCTGCGCCGGGGGTCCGCCGCGGCCCGTGGATCCGCGCTGCGAGTCCGCCTGCGCGCACATGGAGGCCTGCGGCCTGACGCCGATGGGCCCCAACATCCCCGCCGGCTGCGCGGACCTGTGCGCCGCGATGCCGCCGATGCTGCTCGACTGCCTGGCGGGCAACGAGGCCTGCGATGTGTTGAGTCAGTGCCTCGGGACGATGGGGCCCGGCCCCGGTCCCGGTGACGCCCAGCAGCAGTGCGGGAACATCTGTCGCCGCACCGAGCGCTGCATCACCGCCGAGTGTGCACCCGGAACGCTGCCCGCGGGCTACGTGGACGCATGCAACATGACCTGTCTCGGTTCGCCGCCGACGCCCGAACAGATGCGCGCGTTCGCGGAGAGCACCTGCGGAGACATCGTCGCCCGGGTTCGGCAGGAGACGCCGCAGATCGACGCCCGCTGTGACGCGAGCCCCGAGGACGCCTGCGCGACGCTGTGTCGCGAGCGGGTCCTGCCCTGCAACCAGCTCGGCGACCAGGCCGCCTGCGAGGCCGCCTGCGCCGGGTTCGACGCCGCGCAGCTCCTGTGCGTGCAGAGCCAGGGCTGCGACGCCGTCGGGGACTGTTTCGACGACCCGGCGGCGCTCGACCGCTGCGGGCGATTCTGCGACCGCATCGAGGGCTGCCTGCTCGAGGCCTGCCCGCCCCGCGTGATTCCGCCCGAGCTGAGCGTGAACTGCACCGCCGGCTGCCTGGTGCAGCCCCCGGACGAGCTGCAGGTGCAGATGACCGAGGCCGCGATGTGTTCGGACGTCCGCCGCCTGGTGTATCGCAACAACCGCGAGCTTGCGCCGATCTGCGAGGGCGGCGGAGACTTCCGCCCCACGCCGGACGAGTGCGCGGCGTTCTGCGACAACGGCCTCGAGGCCTGCCTGGGGGTGGGCGGCCGGGCGTTCTGCCTGGCCGGCTGCGCCAGCATGACCCGCGACCAGTACGCCTGCGCGCTCGCCGCGCAGGGGGACTGCGGCGCCATCGACGCCTGCCTCTCGGCGCCGTGACGGAGCCACCGTGCCTGTGTTGAAGCCTTTGGCCTTCGGGCTCGCCCTGGCCGGCGTGGCGGTGGTGTCCGCGTGCTCGGGGGGCGGCGACGCGCCGGTGCCCGCGCCGACCTCGGCCGCGCCGGTGAGCGCGCCGGCCTCGGATGCGGCCCCGCGGCTCTCGCCCACGGCCGAGACCGTGTGGGCCGTGTGTCAAGGCACCGTGCCGCGGGGCGCCGAGGATCGTCGGCTCGTGGCCGAGCGGATGGGCGTGCTCGCCGACCAGAAGTCGGAGGAGGCGCGGCGCGTGCTGCTCCACTGTCTGAACTCCGACGCCGCGCCCCCGGAGGCCCGGACGGAGGCCGCGCGGGTCCTGAACGTACACGGGGCCGAGCGGGGCCTCGTCGTCGCCGCGCTGCGGAAGCTCCTGCGCAACCGGGAGCCGGACGTGCGGCTGTGGCACAAGACCGTCCTGGCGCAGCTCTTCACGCTGCGGGCCAAGGAGGCCCTGCCCGAGATCGCCGACGCCATCCTGATCACGGAGGAGGAGGCGAAGTCGCTGGGTCTGGCGGACGTGGTGGACGCCGCCGTGCGGGCCCTGGTGGACTTCGACACGCCGGAGTCCTGGGCCGGGCTGGAGCGCGCGGCGTCGGACTCGCGCGCGGACGTGCGGCGGCCCGTGGTCCAGGCGCTGGCGGCGCTGTTCAACCGCCCCAAGGCCCGCGCACGGCTGCTGAAGTTCCTGGACGACCCCTCGCCGGACGTGCGCACGCGGGCCTGCACGCTGCTCCTCTTCGAGCCCCTGAGCCGGCGGGACCGGCGGCCGGACATGTTCAAGTCGAACCCGTGTTTCGCCACGCCGGCCGCCTGGCCCAACGTCGCGGCGCGGGTGCGCGAGGCCATCGAGACCTACGACGCCTACGCCCGCGCCCACCCGCCGTCGATGCCCCCGGGCGTCAGGCAGGGTCCGCCGAGCGCAACGCCGCCCAGATAGCCTCGAGCGCGACCGCGGCCCCCAGGCGCACGCGGTGGTGCACCAGATGCGAGACCTCGGTGTCGCCGGGGTTGATCTCCACGGTGGGGATCTCGGCCTTGCGCGCCTCCACCACGGGCCCGGCGATGTAGGGGAACACGCTGGTGGTGCCGATGGAGACCACCAGGTCGAAGCCGGCCTGGAGGACGCGGGTGTAGGTGCGCATCGCCGCGTGGGGCAGCATCTCGCCGAAGAGCACCACGTTGGGGCGCACGGGCGCGCCGCAGCTCGGGCACAACGGCGGCGTGACCAGGCCAGCCCAGTCGGCGCGGCGCTCCGTCCAGGCGCAGCGCGTGCACAGGAGCGTGCTCACCTCGCCGTGGATCTCGATCACGTTCTTCGAGCCGGCGGCGCGGTGGAAACCGTCGACGTTCTGGGTGAGCACCCACACGCCGGGGCGGTCGGCCTCGAAGGCGGCGATGACCTCGTGGGCGCGGTTCGGGCGGGCGCCGCGGCAGGCGGACTCGATCTGCAGCAGATACTTCCAGCAGATCTCGGGGCGCGCGCGCAGCATCGTGCCGGACAGGGCGTCCTCGATGGCGAAGCCCTCGGGCGTCACGCCGCCGTCGTACAGGCCGCCGATGCCGCGGTAGGTGGGCAGCCCCGAGTCGGCGCTCAGGCCGGCGCCGGTGATGAACAGGATGCTCCGGGCCCGCCGGAAACACTCGACGACGGCGGCGTCGATCACGAGCCGGTGACCTGCCGGTAGCCGCGGCGGAAGTAGAGCAGCGGTGGGCGCGCCTCGTCCGCGGCGGCGTGCTCGACGCGACCGATGAAGATGTGGTGGTCGCCCTGCGGGATGACCGCCTCGAGGGCGCAGGCCAGGTAGGCGGCGGCGCCGGCGACCACGGGCTGACCATCGGGCGCGCGGGCGGCCGGGATGGGGCCGAAGCCGGCCTGGGGGTCGCGGCCGCGGGCGGCGAAGTGGCGCGACGCCGGCTCCTGGTCGGCGGCCAGCACGCTCACGGTGAAGCGATTGCTTCGCCGGATGGTGCCGACGACGCGGGCCGAGGGCGCGAGGCACACGAGCACGAGCGGCGGGTCGAGCGAGAGCGACGTGAAGCTCGAGACGGTGGTGCCCTCGGCGAGGCCGGCGTCGTGCGCGGCCACGATGGCCACGCCGCTGGCCCAGGAACCCAAGGCGGCCTTGAAATGGGTCTGGAGTTGCGACTGTGATGGGGTCGAATCGTTCGCCATGGGGCGAGCTTGGCACAGCGCGCGCTGCTTCGCGAGAGAAGCACATTGACGGCCCGCGCGATCATCCCCCATAAAGCGCGCGTCCTGGTTCGAGTTCGTCCCCCGCCCACCCATCGAAGGAGCAGCCCGTGGCCAACCCCGCACTCGGTCGCAAGTACGCCTGCCACAACTGCGGCACCAAGTTCTATGACCTGAACAAGCCCGACGCCAAGTGCCCCAAGTGCGGCGCGCCGCCCGAGGTGCAGTCGTCCGAGGCGGCGCCGAAGGCCTCGCGCGGGGGCAGCAAGCGCGGTCGCGTGGCGCCGGTCTACGAGCCCAAGGTCGAGGAAGACGACGCGCCGTTCGACGACGAGGACGCCGCCCCGGCGTTCGACGACGACGACGCGCCGTTCGACGACGACGACGCCGCCTTCGAGGACGAAGAGGGTGGTGACGAGGAAGAGGCCGGCGGCGAGGACGAAGAGGGCTGATTCGCCCCCGGGAGGTCGCCCATGGCGCTCGACGACGTGCTCTCCCGAGGATGGAACGACCACGCGACGGACGCCGCGGGCGTCTTCGCGACGCTCTCGGCCGTGGCCGATCAGGCCAGGACCCCTGCGGAGGTGCTGGCCTACGCGCGCCTCGTCGCGCACGTGGGCGGCGAGCACCTCGGCCGCTTCACCGAGGCCATCGCGCTGATCGAGGGCGCCCTCTCCCGCGCCGGCGGCGACGCGCCGACCGCGGAGTCTCAGGGCGTGCACCGACTGCTGGCGGCGGTGCACCGCTGCGCCGGCGACGCCGACGCGAGCGACCACCACCGCCGGCTCGGCACGGCCGAGTCCGGTGAGACGAGCGGCCGGATCCGCGTGCTGGCCCTCTCCGCGGCGATGCAGGTCGGCCAGGGTCGCCTGACGGCCGGCGGGGCCGACCTGGACGCCGCCGTGGCGCTCGCCGGCGCGGACCTCGACCGCGCCGATCCCGCCGCCCGCGAGCTGGCCGTGGCCGCCAACAACCTGGCCTGCGGGCTCGAAGAGGCCCCCACGCTCGACGAGACCGGCCGGGCGCTGATGCTGCGCGCCGCGCAGGTCGCCCGGCGCTTCTGGGCCTTGGCCGGGACCTGGATGCACGTCGAGCGCGCCGAGTACCGCCTGTGCATGAGCCACCTGAAGGCCGGCGCCGTCACCGAGGCGCGGGGCCACGGCGAGGCCTGCCTGCGCATCGTGCGCGAGAACGGCGGCGACCCGGGCGAGTCGTTCTTCGCCCACGAGGCCTGCGCGCGGGCCGCCCACGCCGCCGGGGACCTGCCCGCCGCCGTCGTGCACCTCGAGGCCGCCTCGGACGCCCTGGCCGGCATCGAGGACGCCGAGTTCCGCGCGTTCTGCGACGCGACGCTCGTCTCGCTGGGGTTGCTCCTCGGCCGTGACTGAATTGTCACAAAAAAGACACATTCGGCGCAGAACGGCGTAGCCTCGCCCGGGTGAACATCTGGCTCGCCGCGTTGGGTTATTTTCTCGCTTACGCGCCCTACAGCGCGCTCACCAAGGCGATGTCCAGCGGTGCGCTCCCGGGGGTCGACGAGCGCATCTCGGGCGTCGCCATCCTGCCCGTGTCCACCATGGCCTCGCTCATCGGCATGGTGCTCTTCCTGTGGGGCACGGGCTGGTGGCGCAGCGCGGCGCAGTTCCAGTTCGCCGGCCGCTCCTGGCCGCGCGCCACGCGCTACACCGTGCTCTCCGGCCTGTGCACCGCCGTCATCCTGATGACGACCACGCTGGCCTACACCTTCGAGGGTGTGAGCATCGTGTTCGTGATGCTCCTGATGCGCGGCGGCGTGCTGGTCATGGCGCCGCTCATCGACGAGCTCTCCGGGCGGGCCGTGCGCTGGTACTCCTGGGGCGCGCTGCTGCTGAGCATGGGGGCCCTGCTGGTGGCTTTCGCGGAGCGCACGGGCTACGACATCACGGCCACCTGCGCCGCCAACGTGGGCCTGTACCTGCTGGCCTACTTCATCCGCCTGCAGTTCATGAGCCGCCTGGCCAAGTCGAGCGAGCGGGGGGACAGCCACCGCTTCTTCGCCGAGGAGCAGCTCGTGGCCACGCCGGCGGCGCTCGCCCTGCTCGGGTTGATGGCGCTCCTGGGTCCCGAGTCGCTGCGGCACGAGATCGTCGATGGCTTCACGGGCCTCGGCGCCGGCGCCGCGCTGGCCTGGGGCGCCGTGATCGGCCTGCTCTCGCAGGGCACGGGCATCTTCGGCGGTCTGATCCTGCTGGACGGCCGCGAGAACACGTTCTGCGTGCCGGTCAACCGCGCGAGCAGCATCCTGGCCGGCGTGGTGGCGGCCTACCTGCTGGTGCTCTTCATGGACAAGGCCCCGCCGGGGCCGACGGAGCTCCTCGGCGCCGGGCTCGTCGTGGCGGCCATCCTGCTGCTCACGCTGGGGCCCAAGTTCCGGCCGGCGGCGAAGCCCCCGGTCTGACGCCGCCGACGCGCGCTCAGGTCGCCCGCATGCCCGGGGCCTCGTGGCCCGAGGCCGACACGTACTCGTCGTAGGTGCCGCCGTAGATGTGCGGCCCGCGCGAGGTCAGCTCGAGCACGCGGTTGGCGATGGAGCGCAAGAAGGCGCGGTCGTGGGACACGAACACGATCGTGCCCTCGTACTCGGCCAGCGTGCGCATCAGCATCCGCTTGGTCACGATGTCCAGGTGGTTGGTGGGCTCGTCGAGGATGAGCAGGTTCGGCGCGTCGAAGAAGATCTTCAGCAGCGCGAGCCGGGCCTTCTCGCCGCCGGAGAGCACGGAGATCTTCTTCTCGACGTCGTCCCCCTGGAACCCGAAGGCGCCCGCGGCGCTGCGCAGCACGCCGATGCCGGCCGTGCGCGTGTGGTGCTGGAGTTCTTCCAGGATGGTGTTCTGGCCCTCGAGCTGCTCCATCTGGTGCTGCGCGAAGTAGCCCATGGTGACGCCGGCGCCGATGCCGGCGGTGCCCGAGTCCGGCTGGGTGACGCCGGCCATGAGCTTGAGCAGCGTGGTCTTGCCGGCGCCGTTCTCGCCCATCACGGCCCAGCGCTCGGTGCGGCGCACCACCAGGTTCAGGCCGTCGTGGATCATGCGGCCGCCGTACCCCTTTTTCAGGTTCGTGACCTTGACGGCGTCTTCACCCGACCGCGAGGGCTGCCGGAACTCGAAGTTGCGCTCGATGATGCGGCGGGGCGGCTCGACCTTCTCGATCTTGTCGAGCTTCTTCACGCGGCTCTGCACCTGCGCGGCCTTGGCGGCCTGCGCCTTGAAGCGCTCGATGAACCGCATCTCCTTGGCCAGCATGGCCTGCTGGCGGTCGTATTCGGCCTCGCGCCGGGCGTTCTCCAGGGCGCGCTGGCGCTCGTAGAACTCGTAGTCGCCGGCGTAGGTCTTCACCTCGCCGCCGTCGATCTCGACGATGCGCGAGACCACGCGGTTCATCACGTCCCGGTCGTGGCAGGTCATCAGCACGGCGCCGGGGTAGTCGCGCAGGAAGTTCTCGAGCCAGAGGATCGACTCGAGATCCAGGTAGTTGGTGGGCTCGTCCAGCAGGAGGACGTCCGGGCGCGAGAGCAGGATGCGGGCCAGCGCGACGCGCATCTTCCACCCGCCGGAGAGCTTGCCGACGTCGCCGGCGACCTGCTCGGGCTGCAGGCCCAGGCCGGCCAGGATGGACTGCGCGCGCGCCTCGAGGTCGTAGCCGCCCAGCGAGTCGAAGCGCTCCTGCACGTGGCCGTAGCGGTCGAGCAGGCCCGGATCGTCGCTGCCCTCGGCCATGGCGTGCTCCAGGCGGGCGAGCTCGTCGGCCATGTCGGCCACCTCGCCGGCGCCCGCCATCGTCTCGGCGAGCACGGTGCGGCCCTTCAGGTCCCCCACGTCCTGCCGGAAGTAGCCGATGGTCATCCGCTTCGGGCGGGAGACCTCGCCCTCGTCCGCTTCTTCTTCGCCCGTGATCAGGCGGAAGATCGTCGTCTTGCCGGCGCCGTTGGGGCCGACGAGGCCGGCCTTCTCGCCGGGGTTGAGCTGGAAGTCCGCTTCGATGAAGAGGATCTGTCCGCCGTACTGCTTGCTGACGCGGGTGAACGAAATCATGGCGGCGCAGGGTAGCGATTTGCCGGCCGAGGGCAAGGGCACCCCGGGGAATCGTGCGCCGCAGCATCCGATTTTTGTTGCGTCTCGATTGGGCGCCACGGCATTTTTGTGCAACGCAACATGACGGGCCGCAGCACCCGCCAACCCGGAGGAATTCCATGGACGCCACCGCCAGCACCCCGACCGTCGACGCCCTCGAGGTCAAGCGCATCAAGTTCTACAAGGCGTTCCTCATCGCCACGATCCTGAACAACCTGTTCCTGGCCTACCTGGGCCTGGGCACGGCCAGCGATCCCAAGTGGGCGGCGGTGCCCGGCTGGGTGCCCCAGACGCTGGGCGCGCTCGGCGCCGCGACGGTGGTGTTCGCGGGCATCGCGCTCGCCAATCGCAAGCTCGGCGCCATCGGCGTCGTGGTCGCGGGCGTGGGCGCCGTGGGTGTGTTCCTCTCCATCGGCGCGGTGACCTTCGCCCTCCCGTTCCTGTTCGGCACGGCGTTCTGGGCCTTCGTCGCCAAGCGCAACTGGTACCGCCTCGTCTGAAGCCGGGGGTCGTTCTCGCCGGAACTCCGGCGAACGGGCAGAATCGGCGCATGACCAAGCGCCCGCCGCCCCGACCCGCCCCCAAGTTCCCGGCGCCCGTGGCCCCGCCGCGGCTCGCGCCGCTCCGCATCGGGCTCTTGACCTGCCTGTGGCGCCGGCCGGAGCTCACGGACTTCGTGCTCGCGCACTACGCGGGCGTGCGGAAGCGCCTCGCGGGCACCGTCGAGCTCGTGCCCGTGGCCGTGGGGTCCGAGGGCGCGGCGAGCCGGGCGATGGCGGAGCGCCACGGCTTCACCTACGTCGAGCACCCCAACCAGCCCCTGAGCGACAAGTGGAACGCCGGGCTGGCGCAGCTGCGGGCCGCCAAGGTCGACGCCGTCTTCATCATCGGCTCGGACGACCTGGTGAACGACCGCGCCTTCCTGGTCTACGGCACGCTGCTGCGGCGCGGGCTGAAGTTCCTGGGCGTGCAGGATCTGCAGTTCCTGGACCTGGCCACGATGCGCCTGGTGCACTGGCAGGGCTACACGGGCAAACGCGCCGGTGAGCCCGTGGGGCTGGCGCGCTGCATCCACCGCGACTACCTCGAGGGCGTCGACTGGCGCCTGTGGGAGAGCGGCCTGGACCGCGGCCTGGACTACAGCATGGTCGTGCGCCTGCACCCGCTGCTGGGGGACGCCGCGCGCATGAACGAGCGCGGCCTGCTGCGCTGCGACGACCACGGCATCGCCGCCGTGGACGTGAAGAGCGGCTACAACATGTGGGCCTTCGAGGACATCGCGCAGTCGGGCAACACCGTGGACCTGCCGGCGGACGCGTACCTGAAGCGCCTGTTCCCGGCGGAGTCGGTCTCGGCCCTCTCGGACCTGCGCGAGCGCCTGCACCCGCCCCTGACCGTGCGCTACAGCGCCGACGAGGACACCGCGCGGCCCGGCCCGAAGGTGCTCCTGGGCACCGTGGACCCCTCGGGTCAGATCGGGCCGCTGGCGGCCGCCCTGCGCGACCGGAACGTGCGCGCCACGGCGCTGAGCCTGGATGACACGGAGCCCGGCCGCCGTTGCGACGTCGTCTACTCGCCCCGCCGCGCCGCGGACGCCGCCCAGGTGCGCCACGACACGGCCTCGCTGGCGCTGGGGCTCCTGCAGGAGCAGGCGATGTTCCACTTCTTCGCCGGCTCGACGCTCACGCCTGATCACGCCGAGCTGCCGCTCCTGGCCGCGCTGGGCGCGCCGGCGATGATGACCCACGTGGGGCCCGAGCTGCGCGCGGACGACCGCGTGACGCGGTTCTCCCCCTGGGCGCCGGCGCTGGGGCGCACGCAGGCGGACGTCGAGGCTTCGCTGGCGCCGATCCGCGGCGTGGTGCGTGTGGCCACCGTGCCGGACGCCTGCGCCTACGAGGCCGTGCGCGGTCTGTACGAGCAGGTGCACCTGGTCCCGCTGGCCGTTGACCCTGGAGAGGCCGCGCCTGCGCCTGTGGGGCCGCTGCGCGCGCGGCCCCTCGTGGTGCACATCACCACCGACCCGCACCGGCGCGGCTCCGGGTTCGTCACGGCGGCGCTGCAGCGCCTGGCCGGACGCGGCGTGGTGGACGTGCGCTTCGTCCCGCCGAGTTTCCCGCCCGAGGACGCCCGGGACATCTGCGCGGACGCCGATCTCATCGTCGACCAGATGGGCGACGGCGCCTACGACGTCCGCACGCTGCAGGCCATGGCGCTGGGCAAACCCGTCGTGACGTGGCTGTGCGAGGCCGCGCGCGCCGCCTACCCCGAGCCCGTGCCCGTGGCCGTGGCCACGCCGGACACGCTCGAGGCCGAGGTCGAGCGCCTGGCCGCCGATCCCGCCGCCCGCGCGGCGCTGGGGGCCGCCGCACGCCGCTACGTGTGCCGCTGGCACGACGCCCGGGTCGTCGCCGCCACGCTGCTGCGCCTGTACGGCGGCGACGGCGTGGACGACCGGGCGTTTCAAACGTGGTGGTCGCCCGCGCGCTGAGCTTTCGGTCAGGCGCGGGTGGGCGCACAATGCGCGCCCACGTCCGAAGACTGCGAGCACTTCCATGCATCTCATCGGGGCCACTTGGGCCCGCTCCCCCGCCGCCACCCGCGCCCACGGCCTCGTCCAGGACCTGCAGCACCGCTTCCGCGCGGGCCTGCACACCGCGACGGGCGACTCCCTCGATCACGCCGCCTGGGTCCGCGATCACGGCCTCCACGGCGGCGGCGCGCGTTTCATGGCCGCCGAGACGCCGGCCTTCAATCGGGCCGCGATCAACGTGTCGCAGGTCCACTACGACGACCTGCCCGAGCGGCCCCTGGCGGCGGCCTCGGCGCTGTCGACCATCATCCACCCGCGCAACCCGCGGGCGCCCTCGATCCACGTGCACATCAGCCACACGGAGACCAAGGCCGGCGGCGCCACCTGGCGGATCATGGCCGACCTGAACCCCGCCGTGCCCCATGCGCCGGACACCGAGCGCTTCGAGGCCGCGCTGCGCGAGGCCGTGCCGACGCAGTTCGACGCCGCGCGAGCGCAGGGCGACCGCTACTTCCACATCCCGGCGCTCGGCCGGCACCGCGGCGTGACGCACTTCTACCTGGAGTCCTTCACCGGTGGCGACGCCGAGGCCGACTTCGCGCTGGCGAAACACGTGGGCGAGGCCGTGCTGGACACCTACGTGGCGCTGCTCGCCGAGGCGCGCACGCGGCCGTTCTCCGAGGGCGACCGGAACGCCCAGCGGGCCTACCACACGGCCTACTTCTTCCAGGTGCTCACGCTCGACCGCGGCACGACCTCGGGGCTGATGGTGCACGACCAGAACGACCTGGGCATCATGGGCTCCCTGCCGGCGCACATCGACCGCGAGCTGCTCGCCTCCTGGGCGGACAAGGTCGAGCCCGTGCAGCGGCCCCTGGTGCAGGCGCTGGTCGCCTGCCTCGCGCCGGACGGCCACGTGACCGACGACGCCCGCCTGCAGCTCGCCACCGCCCTGCGGGCCTTCTACCGGCGCTTCCCCGAGGCGCTCACGCTCCAGGCCGCCGGCGATGTCGTGCCGCCCACGGTGGCGCAGCACCTGGGGGCAGGGGTCGCGCGGGGGTGAGGCGCGGGCCGGGATTTTTCCTGGCTGGGGGACGCCGAGGCGAGGCGCGCGGTTCGGGCGTTCGCCACGCCGGTCGGCAGAGCGGGTTCACCCACCGGGGGCCCGGCATCGCCGCGGCCTCCGCTTTGTGAGTCCAGCCCCCGCGCCTCAGCATCAACCGGCCGCGGCGAGGCCGCTCGGCGGGGCGCTCGCGCAGAGACTCTGCGTCGACCGCCGCACCACGTTCAGGAGCAGGACGCCCGCGGCCGCCACCATCACCACGCGCATACCGAGCGGGAGGCAGAAGGGCTCATCGGAGGCCACGGTGAACCGCCACCGGATGCAGCCGAAGACCCAGAGCGCCCACCACCCCCTGAGGAGCGCGCGCCCCTGGCCGCCGAGCGCATGATCGACGATTCGGCGCATGTTCTGGTAGGGCAGATAGAGATTGGTGATGGGGATCAGCCAATGGGCGCTGAGCCAGTTCTCGGAGTGCGGGAGCGCCGCCCCCGCGCTCCGAAGGACGGTCCATGCGCTCCGCATCCATCGGTCGACCTGGGCCGCCAGGAAGAGCAGGGCGCAAACCTCGACGGCCGCGAGTCCCCACGGCAAGTCACCCAGCGCTTCGATCGGTGCGTCTCGCGGCGCCACGGCGATCGCGACGAGCTCGGCGACGGACAAACCGACGAAGACGCTCATTCCGATCCGCATCCTGCTCGCCGCCACTTCCAAGATCGCCGCCTGATTCGACTGTGCATTCATGTCATCACCTCCTGAGTATGTGATGACCTGTACGGGGGATCACCGGCGGTTCTTTCACGACGCATCGCCGCCGAGTGTCGAATGCAGACGGGGCACGGCGCGCGCTGGGGTCAGCGGCCCGCGCCCCACAACTCCGCCTCGCTGAAACCCAGCGCCGCCAGATCCCCGGCCCGATGCTGCGCGTCCCCCGCGCAGAAGAACTCGTCCAACTGCGGCGGCGCCACGTGTGTGCCGGCGAGCATGGCGTGCGCCTGACCGCGGTGGTGGATCTGGTGCTGGTACAGGTGCGCGAGCAGCCGGTGGAACGCGTCGGACTGCGGCCCGGCGCGGCGCAGGATGCAGACCGGCGTGTCCAGGTCCAGGGCCCGCGCGTGGGCCTCGCGGCAGAGCGCGACCAGGCGCGCGTCGACGGCCCTCTGGGCCTCGCGTAACGGCCCGCAGGTGGCGAACGGCGCCTCCGGCTCGAAGAACGCGCCCGGCCGCTCGTTTGGCGGGCGCCCGGAGAGCGTTCGCTCCAGGGCGTCCACATAGAACCAGTCCACCGTGACCTGGTGGTTGAGCGTCGCGGCCAGGGAGGGGAAGAAGCTCGTCCGCGGCGCGGTGAACTCCGCGTCCGTGAGCGTCGCACAGGCGCGCAACAGGCGGTGATTTGCCCACGCGTTGTTGCAGGCCGTCGCCAGGAAGTGTCGGTGCAGTGCGCGGGCGGGGTCGGTCATGGGCCGAGCCTACCAGACGGCGCGGTCAGGCGGTCTCGGGGCCCGTTCGACGGCCGGACTCTCCCCGTTTGCGACCGAAAATTTCCCCAACTGCGGACAAAATATTCCCTGGCTGCCGAAGTCGGTTTCGCAGCCAACGGCCCGGACGTTCGATCCGGCCGGTCAGGCCAACGGACTCAGCCAGCGAAGACCCGGCATCGCTCCAGTTCTTCATCGGCGAGCAGGTCTTTCAGCCCGCGCGGTGAGAGGTCGGCCCCTTCGACCAACGCGCTCGCGCGCGCCACCGGCAGCGGTGAGACGGCCACCTCGCGCTCGACCCGTTCCAACGCGAGGCGCAACGCGTCCTCGACGACCTCGCCGAGCGTGCGCCCGGTCTCGATGGCCACGGCCGCCCCGCCCTCAGCCCGCTTCGGGCAAGTGCACACACGCCGCCCGCCCGCCGTGCACGCCCACGTTGCGCAGCTCGGGCAGGCGCTCGCCGCAGGCGTCCGTGGCCTTCTCGCAGCGGTTGCGGAACCGGCAGCCGCTGGGGAAGTCCGTTGCCGGGGGCACCATGCCGGGGATGACCTCGAGGCGGTCCTTGCGCTCGTTCACGCTGGGCAGCGACCGGAACAGACCCTGGGTGTAGGGGTGGTGCGGCGCCTCGAACAGGGCCTCGACGCTGGCCTCCTCGACCACGCGCCCGCCGTACATCACGACCACGCGCCGGGCCATCTCGGCGATGACACCCAGGTCGTGCGTGATGAGCAGGATGGCCATGCCCAGCTCCTGCTGCAGGTCGCGCAGCAGGTCCAGGATCTGGGCCTGGATGGTCACGTCCAGCGCGGTCGTGGGCTCGTCTGCGATGAGCAGCTTGGGTTTGCAGGCCAGCGCCATGGCGATCATCACGCGCTGCTTCATGCCGCCGGAGAGCTGGTGCGGGAAGTCGTCCAGCCGCTTCTCGGGGTCGGGGATGCCCACGCGCTCCATCAGGCGCAGCGCCTCGGCGCGCGCGGCCTTTTTGTCCATGCCCCGGTGCACGCGCAGGCTCTCGCCGATCTGCGTGCCCACCCGGAAGATCGGGTTCAGGCTGGTCATGGGCTCCTGGAAGATCATGGCCAGTTCGCCGCCCCGCAGCTTGCGCATGTCGCGCTCGGGCAGTTTGAGCAGGTCGTGGCCGCCGAACAGGATCTGGCCGCCCGGGTGGAAACCCGCGGGCGGGTCCACCAGGCGCATGATCGACAGGCTCGTCACGGACTTGCCGCAGCCGCTCTCACCCACGACGCCGAGCGTCTCGCCGGGGTACACGTCGAAGCTGACGTCGTCCACGGCGCGGGCCACGCCGCGGAACGTGCGGAAGTGCGTCTGGAGATTGCGGACGGACAGAACGGGCTCGCCGCGCTCGCTCATGGGCGTGCTCATGCCTTGCTCCGCGGGTCCGTGGCGTCGCGCAGGCCGTCGCCCAGGTAGTTGAAGGCCATGGCCGCCAGGAAGATGAAGAAGCCCGGCGCGAGCACCCAGGGGTAGTCGGTCAGGTTGCGCACGCTCTGGGCGTCGCGGAGCATGTTGCCCCACGAGGCGTCCGGCTCCTGGATGCCCACACCCAGGAAGCTGAGCGCGACCTCGCTCAGGATGTAATAGGGCACGTAGAGCGTCGCCGTGACGATGGCGAAGCTCCAGGTGTTGGGCAGGATGTGTTTGGTGATGATGCGCAGCCGGCTGACGCCCAGGGCCTCGGCGGCCGTGACGTAGTCGTTCTCCTTGAGCGACAGCACCATGCCGCGCACGACTCGCGCGTTGGCCGCCCAGCCCACGAAGGCCAGCACCAGCACGATCATGAAGTAGGTCTGCGAGCTGGTGAGCCCCTGCCCGAAGGCCTGCCGCAGCGTCAGGATCAGATACAGGCTGGGGATGGACAGCAGGACCTCGATGATGCGCATGAGCCCGAAGTCGATGCGCCCGCCGAAGTACCCGGCCACGCCGCCGAGCAGCAGCCCCAGCGACATGCTGATGAGAATCCCGATGATGCCCACGGACAGGCTGATCTGACTGCCGTAGAGCAGGCGCGAGTAGATGTCGCGCCCGAACTGGTCCGAGCCGAGCAGGAACACCGGCCGTTTGGGATCCGCCGACCCGAACACATGCAGCGTCGAGTCGAACAGTCCCAGGAACGAGTACGTGTCGCCGCGCACGAAGAAGTCGATGGGGACGACGACGCTGCGATCTTCTTCGTACTCGCTGATCGAGGGGTGCACGCGTTTCGTGCCGTAGACGAAGGGCCCCTGGAAGGTCCCGGCGTCGTCCCACAGGTGCACCTGCGTGATCTGCGGCGGGTGCCACGAGTGCTCGCGGTGCTGGGTGGCGAAGTGCTCCGGCGCCAGGAACCCGGCGAACAGCGCACCCAGGTACAGGCCAATGAGCACGACCATGCCGAACATCGCCGTGCGGTTGCGCCGCAGCTTGAGCCAGATGATCTGGGCGGGTGACATGGTGCGCTACTCCAGCCGGATGCGCGGGTCGATGGCCGCGAGCAGCAGATCGGCGATCAGGTTGCCCACGGAGAGCATCACCGTGGCCATGATGACCGAGGCCATGACCAGGGGCTCGTCCTGCGAGAACACGGCGTCCACCGTGAGCCGCGCCATGCCCGGCCAGGAGAACACGACCTCGACCAGGAACGAGCCCGTGAGCAGGGCGGCCAGGCTGTAGCCGAACTGCGTGACCAGCGGGTTCACGGCGTTGCCGAAGGCGTGTTTCCACACGACCGTCCAGAAGCCCAGGCCCTTGGCGCGGGCGGTGCGCACGAAGTCGCGGCCGAGCGTCTCGAGCATCTGCGCCCGCATCTGCCGCATGTGCGAGGCCATCTCGGCGGTCGCGATCACGAAGACCGGCAGCACGAGGTGGTGGGTGACGTCCTTGAAGCGCTCCCAGGGCGTGAAGCCATCCCACTCGATCTGGTCGCGCATGCCGCCCGTGGGGAACCAGCCCGTCTTGGCGGCGAAGAGCACGGCCAGCAGGGCGTAGAACACGCGGGGGATGGACAGGCCGAAGAACGCCAGGAACCCGGCGATCTTGTCGATGAACGTGCCCTGGTACACGGCGGCGAGCACGCCGAGCGGGATCGCCAGCGACCAGGCGGCGATCATCGAGGTCACGCTCAACAGAAGCGTGTTCGAGAGCCGTTCGGAGATGAGCGAGAAGACGGGCAGGTCGTATTTGAAGGAGTAACCGAAGTCGAGCGTGACGGCGTTGGCCAGCCAGTGGCCGTAACGCGTCCAGAAGCCGCCATCCAGGCCGTACTTGCGGATGAGCTCGCCGAGGGCCTCCTCGGTGATGGCCGGGTTCTCTTTCAGGTGGGTGACGTAATCACCCGGCGCCACGTACAGCAGCAGGTACGTGATGAAGCTGACCGCCAGCAGGAGGGGCGGGATCGCCAGGAGGCGCCGCGCGACGTAGACCCACATGCTCTTTCGTCGACCCTCTCAGCGGTTCTTGGCGTTCTTGGGGGTCTTGAAGAAGATCTGCTCGACGTTCCAGTGCGTTTTGGGGCGCAGGGCCGCCGGGCGGAAGTTGCCCAGGTTGTTCCGGCCCGCGGCGTGGTCCGTGTAGATGGCCAGGCCGATCTGGGGCAGCTCGTCCGAGAAGATGGCCTCGATCTCGTCGTAGGCCTTCTTGCGCTCGGCCATGTCGGCCACCTGCGAGTTCTTGCCCACGAGCTCGTCGATGCGCTTCTCCCACTCCGTGGCGGGCGTCTTCTGGTTGGGGTGCCAGTTGTGGCTGCGGCCGCTGCTCAGGAGCACGTTGCGCATCTGCGACGGATCCGGGGGCACCGCGCTGGACCAGCCCAGCACGATGGACTCGAAGTCGCGCGTGTCCGACAGGCGGGTGACCAGGTCGTTGAAGGGCACGGGCTGCACCTTGACCTCGATGCCGAGCTTGGCGAAGTCCTCCTTCAGCAGGTTCAGGAGGGCGATCCGCGTCGGGTTCTCGGAGTTGGTCACCGCGTTGAAGGTCACGCGGTGGCCGGCCTTGTCCGTCAGCACGGCGTCCTTGAGCGTGAAGCCGGCGGTGGCCAGCAGCGCCTTGGACTTCTCCAGGTCGTAGGGGTACTGCGTGATGGCCGGGTTGAACCAGGCCTTGTTCGCCGCGCTCGTGTAGCTGTAGTGCGGCTGCCCGCGACCCTGGTACAGCACGTTCACGATCGAGTTGCGGTCGATGGCGTGGCTGATGGCCTTGCGGAAGTTCTTGTCCTTGAACCAGGCCGTCTTGACGGGGTCGACGTAGGGCTTGCCCTCTTTGTTCAGGCCGTCGTCCTGGTTGAACATGAAGTAGTTGGTGTTGAAGCTCGGGCCGAGCTCCACGACCTTGTAGTTGCCCTTGTCCTGGTCGCGCTTGAGCAGCTCGACGTCCTCGGGGCGGACCTCGTACACGTCCGTCTCGCCGTCGCGGAACTTCAGCAGCGACACGTTGAAGTCGGGCACGACCACGAAGATGACGCGGTCGAGGTAGGGCAGGCGGTTGCCGGCCTTGTCGACCTTCCAGTAGTAGGGGTTGCGCTCGAGGACGACGCGCTCCTCGGTGGCGAACGCCTTCACGCGGAACGGCCCGGAGCTGACGATGTCCTCCGGCGGCGTCTGCAGCGTCATCGCCTTGTTGAACTCGCCCTTGTTGTACGCGTTCTCCCACTTGTGGCGGGGGACGGCGTAGATGGAGCCGGCGGTGTACTGGAACACCACGTTGGGCTCGCGCAGCTTGAAGCGGAAGACGCGGTCGTCGACCTTCTCCATGACCGCGAAGAGGTCGTTGCCGGCGGCGTCCTTGCCCTGCTTGAACAGATCCTTCACCGAGCAGGGGATCTTGGGGTCGGTGATGACGTTGTAGCTGAAGGCGAAGTCGTCGACCGTGATGGGCGTGCCATCGGACCACTTCAGCCCCTCGCGGAGCGTGAAGGTGTAGGTCATGTTGTCCGGGGTGCGCTCGTACTTCTCGCACATCTCCGGCGTCTCGGTCTGCTTCAGGTTGTCGAAGCCCCAGCAGGTGGCGAACACCGGCCCGCTGATGACCTCGGAGGTCGAGGCCTCGTTCTGCAGGATGGGGTTGAAGGACTTGGGGTTGCCGGCGGAGGCGATGACGAACGTGCCGCCGTACTTGCCCACGTCGCCCTCCGCGTCGACGAGCGCGCCCTTGGGGAGCTCGCCCTGGAACGGCGGGTTGGGTGTGCCCGGACCGGCGGCCTCGCTCGCCGTCGCCGCACCGGAGGCCGTCGCCGGTCCGCCGGTGCCCTTCGGCTCGCTGCTGCACCCACCGCAACCGCCCAACGCGGCGACGGCGAAGCCGAGCACCGTGGCGAGCGTCGCAAAGGTTCGGATTTCTTTGTGTTTCTGCATGGTGGACTCCCCGGGCGCAACACGCCGGAGAGGCAGGTTAGGGGCGCTCACCCCGGGTGTCAACGCGCGCCCATTGCGGCGGGGCCGGCATCTGCGGCAAACAACGCCCGCTTCGCGACACCGGACGGGAGACCCCATGCGCTACTGGTTGATGAAGAGCGAACCCGACGTCTACTCCATCGACGACCTCGCCCGCGACGGCTCGACGATCTGGGAGGGCGTGCGCAACTACCAGGCGCGCAACTTCATGCGCGACGACATGCAGGTGGGCGACCGCGTGCTGTTCTACCACTCGAACGCGGCGCCGCCGGGGGTGGCCGGCGTGGCGACGATCCACCGGACGGCCTACCCGGACGACACGGCCTGGGATCCCAAGAACCACTACTTCGACGAGACGTGTCCCCCCGGCGAGCCGCGCTGGCTGCGGGTGGACGTGGCCTTCGAGGCGAAACTGCCGGCCGTGGTGGCGCTCGACGCGCTGAAGGCCAACCCGGCGCTCGACGGCATGCTCGTCACCAAGCGCGGGCAGCGCCTGAGCGTGCAGCCCGTGAGCGAGGCGCACTTCGCCGAGGTCCTGCGCATGGCCGGGCTGGCGGGCTGATCGGCTGACGGGCTCGAATCAGTTCGACATCGAAGCATCTTGCACGGGGCGGCGTCCTCGGGCATGAGTGCCGGCGGAGGTGAGCATGTCCGTACGTACCCTGATCGCTTCGACGATCGCCTTTGTGGCCCTGGCCGCGCCCGCGTTCGGCGCGGTGAAGACGAAACCGTTCGAGTACAAGGCCGGCGAGACGACCCTGGTCGGGTACCTGGCCTGGGACGACGCCGCGACGGGCAAGCGGCCGGGCGTGCTGGTCGTGCACGAGTGGTGGGGCCACAACGAGCATGCCCGCAAGCAGGCCGAGCGCCTCGCCGAGGCCGGCTACGTGGGCATGGCGCTGGACATGTACGGCAAGGGCAAGGTCACGCAGCACCCGGCGGACGCCCAGAAGTTCGCCCAGGAGTCCACCAAGGACCCGGCCGTGATTCAGGCGCGCTTCGACGCCGCCGTGGCCGCCCTGAAGACGGACGAACACGTGGACGCCGACAAGATCGGCGCCATCGGCTACTGCTTCGGCGGTCGCATCGTGCTGGACATGGCGCAGCGCGGCGCGGACCTGGACATCGCGGCGAGCTTCCACGGGGCGATCCCCGCGCCCGTCGAGAAGCCCGCGTTCAAGGGCAAGATCGCGATCTTCAACGGCGCGGCGGACCCCATGATCCCCGCGGACTCCGTGGCGGCCTACGTGAAGGCGCTGGCCACCGCGCACGCGGACTTCCTGTTCACGAACCTGCCCGGCGCCAAACACGCCTTCACGAACCCCAACGCGGACAAGGCCGGCGTCGAGGGCCTCGGCTACAGCGCCGCGGCGGACGAGAACTCGTGGAAGGCTTTCGCGGCGCAGCTCAAGCTCGTCTTCCCCTGACCGCATGGCCCAGCTCCCGCTCCTGCCCTCGGGGCCGCTCTCGGCGGCCGTGTCGCGCCTGACGCCCGACGCGCTGCCCCCGCCCCCGGACGCCGCGGCGATGCTGGCGGCCCTGCTGGACCTGCGCGGCGGCGTGATGCTGGCCGACGCCCTGCACGCGCTGCCCCCCGGCGGCGGCGCGCTGCCCACGGCCGAGGCGGCGGCGGCCCTGAACGTGCGGGTGCGCGACGAGATCGAGTCGCTGACGGCCCGGATGGACGACGCCTTCGTGCACGCGTTCCGGCCGCGCTACCGGCTGCCCGGGCCCGCGCGGGCCTACACGCTCCTGGAACAGGCGGGGGCCTTCGCCCCCAAACGCTCGCCCCGCGTGGCGGCCACCGCCGCGCGCACCCTCTGGGCGCCCTACGGCGACTTTCTGGAGACCCACCTGAAGCGGGCGCGGTTCGGCCTGCGCGACCTGCGCCGCGAGATCGCACCCCGCCTGCAGGCGCTGGGGCCCTCGGCGGACCGCCTGGAGCGCCTGGAGAGCGCGCTCGCCGCGAGCACGGCCGCGGAGATCGAGCGCCTCTTCCGGCGTGGCATGCACGGGGTGGAGAGCAAGTTCCTCGAGGGGTTGAAGGCCGCGCTCAAGGCCCTGCCCAAGACCGTGGACGAGGGCGTGGTGCAGGCCTGGTACGCGCAAGGCGGCTTCGCGCTGTCGGTCTTCGAGGACGGGCAGAAGCTGGTGCAGGCCATCTTCGCCCACGAGCGCGCGGGCGTCGAGGCGCTCGTCCACGCCTGCGCCGCCGGCTGAGGGCGTCGTCGTGTCCAGTTCGCTTCCTGGGATGCGTCCGTCGGGGATTTCCCGTACAACTCCCGTGTCCCCCGTCGAAAACGCAGCTCAGACTCGTCGCCCGTTCGAGACCATGTCGAACACGGACCACACCGAAGCCAACCGCGCCGCGATGCGCAACCTGCGCCGCCTGCTCTCGCTCGAGCCCGGGCACCGCGGGCGTCGTGCCGAGCTGGCGCGCCGGCTGGCGGCGGACGCGCAGATCCCCGAGGCCGTGGAGACCTGGCTCGACCTGGCCCGCGACCTGCTGACGGACGGCGAGTACCCGGCGGCGGGCGCGGCGGCGCGCGAGGCGCTCACGCTGGCGCCCAACGCGGTGGACGCCCTGTCGCTGCTGGCGGCCGTGCGCGCGGCGGACGCCCGCCCCCACGGCGGGAGCGGGGTCATGTCCGTGATGTCCGCCGAGGCCGCGGCCCTGGCCGACCTGCCCTCGGCCGTGGACGCGATGGCCCTGGTGCGCGTGCAGAGCGCGGACGAGGTCGGCGCGGAGCTGGCGTCGCAGTCGACGATCGACCTCTCGCTCTCGATGGCCTCGCTCGACGCCTGGCACGAGGAGCTCCACACGCACGGCCCCGGGCGCTCGGCGGAGCCCGTGTCGCCCGCGCCGACGCCCGTCGTCGAGCCGATCCGGCGCGAGCCCTCGGCCACGCCGCGCGGGGACAGCGCGCCGGCCCTGCTCCTGGCGCCCGCCGCGCCGACGAGCGGCGTGGACGGCCTGCCGCCGCTCCCCCTTTTCGCCGCGCTCCCGCGGGTGGCGCTGGACGCCGTGCTGGAGCGCGCCGCGCTGCGGCTCTTCGTCGACCGGGCGGACGTGCTGCTCCCCGGCGATCCGCCGGACGCCCTGTCGGTGGTCGTGGGCGGGGCCGTGCGCCTCTCCCTCGCCGGCGCGGCGCAGCCCGGCCCGGGGGACGCCGACCTGGGCGTGCTCTCCCGCGGCGGCTTCTTCGGCGAGATCGAGGTCGTGGACTCGACGCCGACGCCCTGCCGCGCCGTGGCCGTGGGGGACACGCGCATCCTGCAGATCGACGCCCGCACCGTGGAGTTCCTGCGCAGCCACTACCCCGGCTTCGAGCGGCGGCTGATCGAGGCGGCGGACCGGGCGCGGGTGGTGCGGGTGCTGGCGGCCAGCGCGCTCCTGGGCGGCCTGCCCTCGCGGGAGCGCGCCGAGACGGCGACGCTGTTCCGCACGTTCCTGCTCGGCCCCGGCGAGGCCCTGGTGCAGCGCGGTGAGCCCCCCGAGGGGCTGTACCTCGTCATCCGCGGCCGGCTGGCCACGGTGGAGCAGGACGAGGGCTCCTGGGAGCTCGGCCCGGGCGCGTTCCTCGGCGTCGCGGCGATGGTCGACCGCCGCGCGGTCCGGCGGGACGTCGTCGCGCTCACGCAGAGCGTGTGCGTGTGCCTGGACCGCACGCACGTGGAGCGCTTGCTGGCCCACTGGCCCACGCTGCGGGCGCCTTTCCGCCGCGCCGCGCGCCTCGTGCATCAGGACGTCTGAGGCGGCGTCTGAGGCGGCGTCTGAGCGCCGCGCGCGCAACCCTCTCGGTTTCCGCCGAAAAATCTGGCATCTGTCGGCCGTGAACGCCGCGCGCCCCAGATTCCACTTCGTCCTCGGCAAGGGCGGCGTCGGTCGAACGACGACCACCGGCGCCCTGGCCCTGGCCCTTCGTCAGACGCTGCCGCCCGGGGGCCGTGTGCTCGTGGTCGAGGTCGACGAGCTCTCCACCGAGGAGGGCGGGGCGGACGCGCCGGGCAACTTCCCGGCCCTGATGCGCGCCTTCGGGCGGCAGGACTCGCCCTCGGCCGAGGCGGCGGCGCTGCCCCGGCCCATCGCCCCGGGCATCGACGTGGCGCGGCTCACGGCGTCGTTGGGGCACGAGGCCTTCCTGGAGTCGGCGCTGCCCGGCGGGGCGATGCTCACGGGCGCGCTGCGTTCGCGGCCCATCCGGCGGTTCCTCGAGTCGGCGCCGGCGTTCCACGAGATGGGGCAGATGGCCCACCTGGCGGCCCTGGTGGGCGCGCTGGGCAAGGAGAGCGGCGGCAGCCCCTACGCCCACGCGGTCGTGGACCTGCCGGCCACGGGGCACGCCCTGGCCCTGGCCGAGCTGCCGGACGCCGCCCGCAAGATCATCCCCGTGGGACCCGTGGCGCGGGCGCTCGGCGAGGCGCAGGCCGTGATGCGCGACCCGACCCGCGCGGACGTATGGGTCGTCACGCTGCCGGAGACGCTGCCCGTGTCCGAGACGCTGGAGTTGCTGGAGTCCCTGAAGGTGCACGGTCAGCCGCGACCGCGCATCGTCGTCAACCGCTGGCCGGCGGACCCCTTCGCCGAGGCCGGGGCGGCCTCCGAGGCCCGCGAGGCCGCAGCCCGCCTCGTCGCGCGGCACCCCGAGGTCCGCGGCGCCCGGGCGTTCCGCGCGCTCACGGAGGCCACGGAGGCCACGGGGCGCCTGCCCGCCGGCCTGCCCGTGCTGCACCTGCCCGCGCGGCCCGAGTCCCACGGCCTCGCCCTGCTGGAGCAGCTCGCGCCCCACCTGGTCCCCGGCATCGGCGCGGCGGGCGTGGCGGTGGGGGGGCGGCGATGAGCGACCCGAGGGAGCGAAGCCCCCTTGGGGGGGCAGACCCGGCGAAGCCGGGCGGGGGGGCGGCGATGAGCGACTCCGGTTCGACCTCCAAGCACGTCAGCCTCGTGGAGGCCCTGCAGAGCCGGCGGGCCATCGTCTGCGCGGGCGCGGGCGGCGTCGGCAAGACGACCGTCTCGGCCTCGCTCGCGCTGGCCGCGGCCCGGCTGGGCCGGCGGGTGCTGGTGGTCACCATCGACCCGAGCCGGCGTCTGGCCGAGACGCTCGGCGTGTCTCGCCACCTGCCCGAGCCCACGCCGCTCGATCCGGCCCGACTGGCGGCGCTCGGCGTGCACCCGCCGGGCTCGCTGGACGCCTGGATGCTCGACCCGGGCATCGTCTCCGACCGCACGGTCGAGTCCTTCGCGCAGACGCCGGACGACGCCCGCCGTCTGCTGGCCAACCCGGTCTACCAGGGGCTCTCGCGCATGACGGCGGGGATGCAGGAGTTCACCGCCGTCGAGGCGATGCACACCTTCGTGACCACGGGCCGCTACGACCTGGTGGTGCTGGACACGCCGCCGGCGCGCAACGCCCTGCGGTTCCTGGACGCCCCGCGCCGCGTGTCGGCCTTCATGGATCGGCGCATCTTCGAGGCCTTCGCCCCCACGACCGCCGGCAGCGGCCTGGTGCGGCGCCTGGCCGGGTCCGTGGTCGAGAAGGTGCTGGACGTCGCCCTCGGGCAGAACACGCGCAAGGCCGTGCAGGAGTTCTTCGCGCTGTTCGGCGCGCTGCTGCAGCACCTGGAGACGAACCAGCAGACGATGGTGCGTTTCCTGCGCAGCGACGCCGTGGGGTTCGTGCTGGTGACCTCGCCCCACCGCGCCGCCGTGGACGAGGCCCTGGCGCTGGAGGCCCGCTGCCGGGCGATCCTGGGCGTGCCCCTCCTGGGGCGGGTGCTCAACCAGAGCCTGGCCGCGGACGACGACGCCGCGCCCTATCCCGCGGCGAGCCTCTTCGGGGACGAGGACGCGGCGACGGTGGCGGCGGCCCTGCCCGTGCTGACCCGGCTGGCGGAGGCCGAGCAGGCCGAGATCACCGCGCACCGCGAGACGGCCGTGCGCCTGGAGCGCGAGTCGGGCACGACCTGGGTGCTGCCCCGCCTGCCCGTGGCGGCGAGCAACCTGGAGGCGCTCAACGCCCTGGTGGAGCGTGTTCTCAAGGCGTAGTTCGGTGTCGTGCCGGCTTGACCTCGTGGCGCGCGGGCGTTACATCGAACGCCATGGACCCGAACCACGAGATCTCGAACGGTCTGGCGGCCCGGCGGCTGGCCGCGGGGCTCACCCAGGCGGCGCTGGCGGCGCAGGTCGGCGTGTCCCGGCAGGCGCTCAACGCGCTGGAGGCCGGGCGGAGCGCGCCCTCGATGCCCGTGGCGCTGCGGCTGGCGCGGGCGTTGGGCTGCGGGGTGGAGACTCTGTTCTGGCTCGGCGACTCGCCGGCGACGCTGCGCGCGACCTGGGCCGGCGCGCCGGACGCACCGCCCGGGCGCGCGCTGATCGGCCGGGTGGGGGATGCGTGGATCGCGCATCCGGTGCCCTCGGGCGCCGGGGCGTTGCGCGTGTCCGCGGACGCCGTGCGGGGCTCGGGGGCTGAGGCCGAGCTGTCGCTGCTTCGGCCCGAGGCCGAGCTGGGTGGCACGCTCCTGTGCGCCGGCTGCGCGCCCGCGCTGGGCCTGCTGGGCGCGCGCCTCGAGGCGGGACAGCCCGGGCAGCGCGTCCACTGGCTGGAGCACGGCAGCGCGGCGGCCCTCTCGCTGCTGGCGGCGGGGCGCGTGCACATCGCCGGCTCGCACCTGCTGGACGAGACCACGGGCGACTACACCCTGGCCGAGCTGGGGCGGCGCCTGGGGCGCGGCGACTTCGAGGTCTACACGCTGACGCGCTGGGAGGTCGGCCTGGTGGTGCGCGCCGGGAACCCGCGCGGCCTGCGGGGCGTGGCCGACCTGCCGGGGGCGGTGGACGGCGTCGTCGGCCGCGAGCCCGGCTCCGGCGCGGAGCGGCTGCTGCGGTTCCTGCTGGCCGGCGCGGGCGTGCCCGTCTCGGCGGTGCCCTTCACGCCGCAGCCGGCCCTGGGCCACCTGGAGGCCGCGCGCCGCGTGGCCGAGGGTCAGGGCGAGGTCTGCCTGGCCATCCGCTCGGCGGCGGTGGCCTGGGGTCTGGACTTCGTGCCCCTGGCCGAGGAGCGGTTCGACCTGGTGATGCCGTCGGCCCTGGCGACGGACGCCCGCGTGGAGCGCCTGCTCGACACGCTGGCGAGCCGGCCCTTCCGGCGCGAGCTGGAGAGCCTGGGCGGGCATCACACGGAGGCCGCGGCGGCCCACGTCGGGCGGCTGGAGGCGGCATGAACCCGCGGAGAAGTCGGCTCTGCGTTCGGGTCTTCGCCCTCGTGGCGGCGCTCCTGGGGCTCGGGGCGTCGGCGTTCGCCGAGCCGCCCGCCACGCGCTTGACGGTCTTCGCCGCGGCGTCGTTGCAGGAGGTCTTCCGGGGTCTGGAGCCGACCTTCGAGGCGGCTCACCCCGGCGTGGACGTGGTGTTCTCGTTCGCCGGGAGCCAGGAGCTCCGCATGCAGCTCGAACACGGCGCCCCGGCCGATGTGTTCGCCAGCGCGGACGAGGCGCTCTTCGCGCCGCTTCAGGCCGCCAACCTGGTCCAGCCGCCCGTGACGTTCGCCACCAACGGCCTGGTGCTGGTCGTGTCTGCGGACCGGAAGGCCACGCTCACCCGGTTCGAGGACCTGCCGACGGCGACGCGGGTGGTGCTCGGCGCGCCCGAGGTGCCCGTCGGTCGCTACACCGCACAGTCGCTCGACCGCATGGGCGGCGACTTTCGCGCCCGGGTCGAGGCGCGGGTCGTGTCGCGGGAGCTGAACGTGCGGCAGGTGCTGGCCAAGGTGAAGCTGGGCGAGGCCGACGCCGGCATCGTGTACGCCACGGACGCGCGCGCCGCGGGCGGCGCCCTGGGCGTGGTGCCCGTGCCCGACGCCGCGCAGGTGCGCGCGCGCTACGGTGTGGCGGTTCGGGTGCACGCGACGGCCCCCGAGGCAGCCCAGGACTGGGTCGCACTCCTGACCGGACCGGCGGGCCAGAAGGCGCTGTCGGCGGCGGGGTTCGGCGCGCCTGCGCCATGATCCGGCGCGCCTGGGATGCCATGACCCGGCTCGCCGGCGCCGTCCTGGTGATGCTGCTGTTGGGGCCGCTGGTGGCCCTGGTGGTGGCGACCGGGCCCGAGTCGCTCTGGGCCGTGCGGAGCCACCCGCTCGTGGGGCCCGCGCTCGCGCTGAGCCTGCAGACCTCGCTCGTGTCGCTGGCGCTGACCGTCGTGCTGGGCACGCCCCTGGCGTGGTCTTTGTCCCGGGCGCGCGGTCGTTGGGCCGGGCTGCTGGAGACGGCCCTGCAACTGCCCGTGGTGATGCCGCCGGCCGTCGCGGGCGTGGCGCTGCTGCTGGCTTTCGGCCGCCGCGGCCTGCCCGGGCGGCTCGGCTTCGAGGACGCGTCGCTCGCCTTCACGACGGCCGCGGTGGTGCTCGCGCAGACCTTCGTCTCGGCGCCGCTCTACGTGCAGAGCGCGCTGGCGGCGTTCCGGCGCCTGGAGCCGGACATGCTCGCCGTGGCCCGCAGCCTGGGCGCGTCGCCGGCGCGGGTGTTCTTCGGCGTGGCCCTGCCGCTCTCGGCGGGGGCCCTGAGCGCCGGCGCCGCCCTGTGCTGGGCCCGCGCGCTGGGCGAGTTCGGCGCCACGCTGATGTTCGCCGGCAACCTGGGCGGCGTCACGCAGACCCTGCCGCTGGCCATCTACACCGCCCTGGAGAGCGATCCGGCCGTGGCGCAAGCCTTGTCCGTGGGTCTGATGGTCTTCGCGTTCGGGCTTTTACTGTTGCTGCGGCGTCTGGCGCCGAGCGGACGGGCGGCGGCATGAGGACCCTCGAGATCTCGCTCGCGCTCCGCCGGGGCGCCCTGTCGCTCGACGTCGCGCTGTCGACCGCCGCCCCGCTGGCGCTCATCGGGCCGAACGGCGCGGGCAAGTCCACGCTCCTGCGTTGCGTGCTCGGCGTGCTGCGGCCGGACGCCGGCCGGATCGCGCTGGGCGGACGGGTGCTGTTCGACGCCGCCGCCGGCATCGACGTGCCCACGGAGGCCCGGCGGCTGGGGTTCGTGCCCCAGGACCACGGCCTGTTCCCGCACCTGACGGTGGCCGGCAACGTGGCGTTCGGCGTGCCCGCGGCCTTGCGGGGGGCCGAGCGGCGCGCGCGGGTCTCGCACTGGCTGGAGCGCCTCGGACTCGTCGCCCTCGCCGACCGTCGACCGGCCGCGCTCTCCGGGGGCGAGCGACAGCGGGTGGCCCTGGCCCGCGCGCTGGCGGCCGAGCCCGCCGCGCTGCTGCTGGACGAGCCGATGGCCTCGCTGGACGTGCCTGCCCGGCGCGCGACGCGGAGCCTGCTCGCCGAGGTGCTGCGCGACTCCGGCGTGCCGGCCCTGGTGGTGACCCACGACTTCGCCGACGTGCGGGCGCTCGGCGGCGAGGTGGCGGTGCTGGAGGCCGGCCGCCTCGTGCAGCGCGGCACGCCTGCGGCCCTGGCGGCGGCCCCGGGCGCCGACTTCGTGGCCGCGGTCGTCGCCGAGGCCGCCGAAGCCTCAGAGCCCCATGCGCTTCACCGCGAACCAGAGGACCCCGAGCAGCACCGCCGAGATGCCGACGCTCGCCGCCGGTGAGGGCGCGACCCAGGTGACCACGAACAGCACGACGCCGGTGAGCAGGTGCGGCCAGCGGCTCGCCCTGCGCCCGTAGCTGAACAGCACGTAGCCGATGCCGCCGACGAGCAGCGAGGCGGCGAGCGAGGCGGGGGACATGTCCATGACCCGTGGTATCACGGCGCGGCCCTTTGGGCACGGCCTGGGTGTGAATACAGGTTCGGTCGGGTGGGCTTCATGGACTATACCTAGGGTGTGTTTCATCCGATCCGGGTGTTCATTGCTGTGTGTTCATGTGTTTCCCGCGCTGATTCCATGCGGTCGCGGTGAAGCTGTCAATCTCGTCGACTGTGCGAGATGCTGTGTTCGTGATCCCGACAACGGCCGACGAGACAGACCGCCCCGGACGCCGGCGCCGGGGTGAGAGCGAGATCCTGCCTGCGCGGACGGCCGCCCGGCTGACGTTCATCCTCGGCCTGCTCCTGACCGTCGCGGTGACCGCGGTTCGACCCACGACCCTGCGCGGCTCTGCGGACCTCGTCGTGTATTGGGGCCTCGTCGTCGTGGACGCGCACGTCGCCTTCAGCGCGCGCTGGTCGGAGCGACAGCGCGGGCTCTTCGTCACCGGCTCCTGGGGCCTGGCGGGGCTCTCCGCCCTGGCGGCGACGGGCCTCGGCAGCGGCCCGCCGATCCTGATGGTCACGGTGGGCCTGGCCGGCCTCTTCTTCGGCCTGCGGGCGGCGTTGGGCACGGCCGCCGCCGCCGGAGTGGCTCTCGTTGCCGTGGGCTGGGCCGACCTCTTGCGCTCCGGCGGAGCGGCGCCCGGCTGGCTCGCGCCCGGGACGCTCGGCGACTGGCTCTCCCACGGCGTGACCATCATCGGGATCTCGGTGATGTCGGCGCTGGTGCAGGCGGAGACGCTCCGGCGGGCCAGCTCCGCGACGGAGCGCGCGCGGCACTTCGGGCTGGCCGTCGAGTTGACGGACAACTGTGTCGTCGTGGCGGAGGCCGCGGGTCGCATCGAGCGGATCAACGACGCGTTCACTCGGTTGACCGGGTGGTCCGCCGCGGAGGCCGTCGGGCAGACGCCGGGCCGGCTCCTCGCCGGTCCGGCCACGGACGCGGAGACGCGGCGTTTCGTCCGCGAACGCGTGAACGCCGGGGAGGCATTCACCTGCGAACTGGTGAACTACACCCGAGACGGGCATCCGTTCTGGAACAGCATCGAGGTCCGCCCGTTCCGCGGCGCCGACGGTCGCCTGCTCGGCTTCACGGGCATCCAGGCGAACGTCACCGCGGCGTGGGTCGGGCGCGAACTCGCCGCGGTCGACGCCCGCCTCGGCGGGCTCGCCGGTGGCGCCGACCAGCGCTCGTGCGCGATGTCCGCCGTGGCGGCGCTGCTCGCGGGCCTGTCGAACGTTCTGGTCGTGCGCATCTGGCAGCCGGCGTCCGAGGGCGGCTGGTCGCCCTGGGCCACGGCGGTCCACATCGGCGGTCGGCATGGCGTGACCGCGCTGGAGGCGGTGGCGAACGCGCTCGATCCGCCTCTGGAGCCATTCGGGGCCGGCGCCGCGGCTGCTGACCTCGAATGCGGCGTGCCTGCTCTCCGGGTGCTCACAGATGTCGCCACCGAGCAGGCGGGCGAGCCGAGGTTCCGCCTGGACGTCGTGTTCGATCCGGCGATGCCCGGTCGTGAGGCCGTGGTCGCGCACCTGCCGGTCGTCGGCGTCCGGCTGCGCGGCCTCTGCGCCGCCCGCGCGGAGCGGCTGCGCTTCGAGGCGCTGTTCGAGCACTCCCCGGACGCAATGCTCCTGCTGGGCGCCGCCGGCACCGTTCGACAGCTCAACGCCCGCGCGGTCGCGCTGTGTCCGGACACGGCGCCGGGTCGTCCGCTCACGGACTCGGTGCCCGGCTTGGGGCCGCATCTCGCCCGCCTGCTCGAGGCGCGGACCGCGGAGCCGGTCGAAATCCTCGCGTGGCAACAGACGCTGCCGGCCGGCGTGGTCTGCGACCTCGAGGCGACGCTGGCGAACATCGACCTGCCCGATGCCCGCGGCGTGCTCGTGGCCATCCGCGACACGACCTCGCGGCGCCAGGCGGAGCGCGCGCTCGAGGCTTCGCTCGCCGAGGCGTCGCGGTCACTGGCCGAGCGCGAGGTGCTCCTGGCCGAGGTCCACCACCGCGTGAAGAACAACCTGCAGATCATCTCCAGCTTGCTGTCGATGCAAGCCGAGCGCTCGAACTCCGAGGAGACCCGCGCGGGCCTGCTGGAGAGCGTGCACCGGGTGCGCTCGATGGCGCTGATCCACCGCATGCTCTACAGCAACGTGAACCTGGCCGAGGTGGACATCGCCCACTACGCCCTGGCCATGGCGCGCGAGCTGGGCGGCAGCCTGGGCGGCGGGGTGCCGATTCACGTGCAGTCGCAGTCGCTGTATCTCTCCGTCGAGCAGGCCATCCCCTTCGGCCTGATTCTGAACGAACTGCTCACCAACGCGCTCAAACACGGGCATCGGCCCGGTGAGCGGAGCGACGTGTCCGTGCGGATCAGCGTCGAGGACGCGCACGCCTGTCTCCGGGTCGTCGATCAGGGCCCGGGCCTGCCGGCGGGCTTCGATTGGCGTGGAACGTCGAGCCTGGGCGCGGTCATCGTCGACGCACTGACCCGGCAGCTCGCCGGCACGCTCGTGGTCCGGAACGACCCGGGGGCGTGTTTCGAACTGCGGCTGCCCGTGCGCCCCAAGGCCCCCGCTGCCGTCCGACCCGACGCCCTCAGCGGCTCGACGCCGGTCCCGGCAGCGTGAACCCGGCCCGGGTGCCCCTCGCGTCGCTCTCCAGTGAGAGCGTGGCGCCCACCTGGTGCATGAGCAGCCGCACGAGTTGCAGCCCGAGCGTCTCCGTCGGGGCGTCCGGCGCGGGCACTTCGAACCCCGGGCCGGCGTCGTGCACGGTGACGCGCAGCGCTCCGCTCTCGGTCGTCGCGACGACGACCTGCACTTCCACATCGCCCGCCACGGCTCCGGGGCGCGCCGCTCCGTACTTGAACGCGTTCGTGAGGAGCTCGTTGAGGACGAGCCCGCAGGGGATCGCCACCTCGATCTCCAGCTCGGCCGACTCGACCTCGATGGCGACCCGCATGTCGGGCGCGAGGGCGCAGTGGATGGTCGACGTCAGCTCACGGGCGTAGGCGCCGAAGTCGAGGCGGGTGAGGTCCGGGTGCCCGGTCAACTGGTGGTGCACCATCGCCAGTGCGCGGATGCGGTCGCCGGCATCCCGGAGCACCCGCCGAACGACCACGGACTCGGCCGTGTCCGTGTGCAGGTTGAGCAGGCTCACAATGGTCTGCAGGTTGTTCTTCACGCGGTGGTTCAGCTCGCGCAGCAGTACCCCGCGTTCGTTCACCCGCGCCTCCAGGCGACGCGCCGTCTCGTGGCTGCGGATGAGCCCCGTGATGCGCGTCCGCACGCGCTGGGGCGTCAGGTCGCCCTTGGGCCAGTAATCCGAGATCTCGTACCCCTGGACCACCTGCGCCTCGGGGATCGCGCCCGCTTGTCCGGTGCGCACCACGATCTCCGTGGTGTCGTGGCGTGTGTCGGCGCGGATGTCGCGGACGAGCTCGAGGCCCGAGTGTTCGCCCTCCATCACGACGTCGATCACCGCCACCGCGAAGGTCCGGGTGGCGAGCACGATGCGGGCCTCGTCGGCCGAGTGGCAGCAGGTGGTCTCGATGGGGCGGCCGGCGACCTCGAGCCGCGACAGCACCAGCTGGCTGACCTGCAGGACACCGGGATCGTCGTCGACCAGCAGGATGGGCCAGCTCAAGTCGACTCCGGGCTCGTGCGGAGGGGGAGCAGCACGGTGACGCGCGTGCCGGTGCCCGGGTGGGACTCGATCAGCAGACTGCCGCCGAGCTCGGCCTCGGCGATGTGTTTGACCAGGAACAGCCCCAGGCCCGTGTTCCCGGCGCGGCGAGCCGTGGTGTAGAAGGCGTCCACGCAGCGCGCCCGCTCGTCCTCGGGCATGCCACGGCCGGAGTCCGTGAAGATCAGCGCGACGCGATCGGGGCGAAGGGCCGAGGGCTCGACCACGATGTCCAGGCGGCCGCCCGCGTCGCCGTAAGCGTGTGTGGCGGTGTTGAGCGCCAGATTGGAGACGATCTCGGCGATGCGCGTCTGCGGCGCACGAATGACCAGGGGCGGCTCGTTCGGGGCCGTGATCTTCACCTCCAGGCGACGCGCGGACAACGCCGGGGCGAGCTGCGCGATCGTCGTGCCGACCTGCTCGACGACGTCGAGGGTGGTCGGCGGGTCCGCGCCCACGTCCAGCAGCGAGGCTTTGAAGGCGCCCACGAGCTGCAGCGCGCGCTCGATGTTGTCGCCCACCAGGTCCACCGAGGCGAACACCCGCGCCTGCGGAGCGTCGGACCCGGGGGCGATCTCCTCGCGCACCAGCGCGTTGGCCAGGCGGGCGACGCCGAGTGGTGTGTTGAGCTCATGGGCCATGCCGGCAACGAGGGCCAGCAGACCCAGGCGGGTGGCGCGCTCGCTCTCGCGCAGGGCCTCGTCGCGGCGCTGCCGCTCGATGGCGATGGCGGCCAGGTGGGTGAAGTGGTCGACGAGGCGGATGTCCGCCTCGGAGGGCGCCCGCGTGTCCGGGTAGTACATGCCGAAGACCCCGAGCAGGCTGCCGTCGCTCGGGCTCAGGAGCGGGGTGGACCAGGCCGAGCGGATGCCGTGGTGCGCCGCGAAGGGCCGGAAGGCGCTCCAGAGGGGGTCGACCTGCACGTCGAAGCTGACCACCCGCTCGCGGCGAAACGCGGCGGTGCCGCAACTCCCCGCGGCGGGCCCGGGCACGAGGCCGTCGACCGTGTCCGCGAAGGCATCGGGCAGGCGTGCGTGGCCGCCGCGTCGGAGGGCCCCGGACGACGGCTCGTACCACAGGATGGAGGCCAGCATTTGCGGGGTGCAGGCCTCGGCGTAGCGGGCAATCTCGCCCAGCACGCGGCGCAGGGGGCCGCCCTCGGCGATGAGCGCCAGGACCTCGCGCTGTCCGCTGAGGAGGGCGTCGGTGGGCAGCGCGGTCGAGGCGGTCGGAGCGTTCATGCGGTCTGTCTCGTCGTTCGGTTCGTGTCGGAGGTGTCCGCGGGACCGAACGCATCGAAGGCGGTCACGGGGGTGAAGGGCGCCGCCGCCAGAGGCAGCTCGACGGTGAAGGTCGAGCCCATGCCCGGGACGGACTCCACGCGGATGGTGCCCCCGGCGCGCTCGACCAGCAAAGCGCTCGTCGACAGGCCAAGGCCGGTGCCGGCCCCGGCCGCTTTGGTGGTGAACAGTGGCTCGAAGAGGCGCGCGCGGGTCGCGGCGTCCATCCCGACGCCGTCGTCCGTGACCCGGAGCCGGACCACACCGCCGAGCGTCTCCTCGATGACCTCCACGTAGACGCGGATCCGCCCGCCGTTGGGGAGGGCGTCCCGGGCGTTGACCACCAGGTTCAGGTACACCTGCTCGATGGAGGTGGCGTCGAGCGCGACCCAGGCCGGCGCCTCGTCCGCCAGAATCTCGAAGTCGATGTGCCGGCCGAGGAACTGCGTGGTGATGGCCGAGCTGGCGCAGAGCACGCGGGTCAGGTCCGTCGCGCCCATCTGACCCGGGTCCTGGCGCCGGGCGAAGTCCATGAGTTTGCGCGTCAGCAGCGTGCCCCGGCGGGCGGCGTTGACGATCTCCTGGATGTCCGCGCGCGCCTGCGCCGTCACGGAGTCGAGCAACGCGACCTCGCCGAGGGCCAGGATGGCCGCGAGCACGTTGTTGAAGTCGTGGGCCACGCCGGCGGTGAGGCGCGCCGCGACCTGCAGGCGTTGACTCTCCGTCAGCACCCGCACGGCCTCGCGCTCGCTGGTGACGTCCTTCTGGACGAGCAGCAGGTGCGTGATGTGACCCCGGCGGTCGGGCACCGGCGAGAGCGAGACGGACTGCCAGTTGCGGTGCCGGGTGCCGATGAGGCAGGCGACCTCCCATTGACCGGACGCCTGCGAGTCCAGGGCCGACTCGAAGCTCGAGACGGCGGGGTCGCCGGGTTCGAGCGCCTTCAGGGCAGGGCGGCGACCGAGCAGTTGGGCAACGGGCTCGCCGTTGAGCCGGGCGTACGCGGCGTTGGCGTAGACGAGCCGGGGGCCGTCCTCGGTCACGGCGGCGAGGCCGACGCCGACCCCCGCGCCGGAAACCGCGGCCTCGAGCAGGCGGGCGTGAGTCTCATGGCGATGTCGTTCGACCGCGACCCGAACCGTGGCGGCCAGGGCGCCATCGTCCACGGGCTTGAGCAGGTAGCCGTACGCCGAGGTTTCCGCGGCGCGCTGGACCGTCGTCTCGTCCGCATAGGCGGTCAGGAAGATCACCGGGACGTCGTCGACTTCGCGGATCAGGCGTGCGGTCTCGATGCCGTCGGCCCCGCCCCGGATGTGTACGTCCATGAGGACGAGGTCGGCCGAACGCAGCGCAAGGGACTCCATCGCGCCCTCGCCGCTGTTGCGGACATCGACGGAGGCGAACCCGAGCCGCAGGAGCCGCCGCTCGAGGTCGAGCGCGATGAGCGCCTCGTCCTCGACCACGAGCACCCGCAGTCCAACAGCCCAATCACCGGTCCCGGTCGAATGCATGCATCCGCCCCTTTCACGCAGTGCGCCTTTGTACGGAGCGTGACAGTTTCCGCGCGCCGACTCGATTGGGTGGAGCGCGCATGGCCCTCCGCCGGTGGCGGTGACCGTGCCGAGGTCCGCTCGGGTCTTGTTCGTTGCGAATACGGGTTATGCCTGATTGCCCCCCCGGCGCGGCTCCCGCACCTTCGCCCACCGGACTCTGGACAGGTGAGTGGCGTGGGCGTCTGCATGTTTGCCTCGGGTCCGAGCCACCGCGAGTTCGAGGCTCGGGCCGCCACCGTGCGCGCCGGCGCCGGTCCCGAGCGGGACGCCGTGCTCGCGTCCGCCGCGCAGGACGCCGCCCGCCTGGGCGCGGCGGAGACCCGGCTGCTCGACGCGATCCTGCGCGGGGCGGACCTCGCCGCGCTGGGTCGGGTGTCCGAGGGCCTGGCGCTGCTCGCCGCCACCGCCGAGGCCGCCGCGTCGCATCCGCGCATCGCCGTGGCCGCCGAGCGCGAGCTCGCGCGGGCGCTGTTGGTGTCCGGGCGGGCCGCCGAAGCGCTCGAGGTCGCCGGTCGGGGCATCGCCCTCGCCCGGGCCGAGGGTGTGCCCGAGATCGAGGTCATGCTCTTGATCACCGTGGCCATGGTCCACGCCTACGCGGACGAGCCGGAGCCCTACGCCGCCTACATGGAGCGCGCCCTGGCCATCGCGCGGTCGCTGAGCGACCCGCGGTTGATCGCGCATTGCAACATCAACCTGGGCGGCGCCTACGCCCGGGCCCGGCGCGACGCCGACGCGCAGCGCGCCTACGACGAGGCCGGCGAGCTCGCGCGCGCCATCGGCTGGACGGAGGGCGAGGCGCTGGTGCTCTCCGGGCTCGGCGGCCTGCACTGTGAGCAGGGGCGCCTGGAATCTGGAGAAGTCGCGTTCCTGGCGTCGAACGTGATCCTGACGCGGCTCGGCCAGATGCATCAGGTCGGGCGGCAGCTCGAGCAGCTCGGCGTGCTGTGCAACGAAAACGGGCGGCCCGAGCGCGCGGTGGAGCACCTCGAAGCGGCGATCCGGGTGGGGCAGGCCCACGGCTTCGAGGGCGTCGTGTGGCTGAGCGCGCGCACGCTGGCCCAGGTCCTGCGCGGACTCTGCCGTTTTCAGGAGGCCTTCGACGCCCTGACGCTCTCCGTCGAACTGCGGGAGGCGGAGCAGCAGCGCCGGACCGAGACGCGCCTGCAGGAGCTGCGGCTGGAGCATCGGCTCGACCTGGAGCGGGCCGAGGCGGAGCACGCCCGCGCCCGGGCGACGACGCTGGCGGCCTCGAACGAGGCGCTGCGGACGCTGCTCGACGCGCTGCCCCTGGCCATCTTCGTGCAGGGGCCGACCGGCCCGCTCTGGTCGAACGCGGTGGCCCGGGCCCTGAACCCGGAGGCCGAGGCCCCCGAGGGCCTGGGCCTGCTGGCGCTGAAGCTGCCGGCCGAGGCGCGCCGCCGATTGGCCTACGAGGCCGCGCGGGCCGCCGGGATGGATGCGTTCGAGGTCGCGTTGGCGCTGGCGAGCGGTGACCGTCGGGACGGCGAGATCCGGTTCGGGGCGATCGACTTCGAGGGTCACCCGGCCGTGCTCTACATGCTGCACGACCTGACCGATCGCAAACGCATGGCGGCCCGGGTGGAGCACCTGGATCGCGTGGCCGCGCTCGGCACGCTCGTGTCCGGCATCGCGCACGAGGTCAACAACCCGCTGGCCTATGTCGTCGCCAACCTGGACTTCGCGGTGATGGCGCTGCGGGACATGAACGACGCGCCCGGTGACGTGATCGACGCGCTGCGCGAGGCCACGGACGGCGCGACGCGGGTCCGCGCCGTCATTCAAGCGATGCGCGCCTTCGCCGCGCCGCGGGAGACCTCGGCGGGGCCCGTGGAGCTCGGGTCCGTGCTCCGGGACGCCGCCGAGCAGGTCCGCGGCGCGGTCAACGGTTTGCAGGTCATCGCGATCTCGCTGCCGAGCGAGCGCATCGAGGTCGAGGGCGACCGCGGCAGCCTGGTGCAGACCTTCGCGAACCTGCTGCACTCCGCCGTGGGTTCGACCCCCGGGCCGGGCACCCCGCGACCGGACATCCGGGTCGACGTCGTCGCGAAGTCGACCGAGCGGGTGGAGATCCGCATCGGAGACGACGGGCCGGCCATCGACCCGGAGCGGCGCCGGCGCCTCTTCGACCCCTTCCAGAAGGGCCGCGCCGTGCCCAACGGCGCGGGGCTCGAGCTGGCGACCGCGGCGCGGTACGTCCACCTCCTGGGAGGCCGCATCGACGTGCACAGCGCCGAGGGCGAGGGCACGCTGGTCACCGTGGAGTTGCTGCGCAACGCAGCGCGTTTTCAGGGGATTCCCGCGTAGGCGAAATCCGTCCTCGGGCTTGACGGGGATGCGTCCGGGTAAACCCGAACCCGACGCCCGGGCGTGGCCGGAGGCCCCGTTTCATGCGGTCGGGCGGTGCAGAGTCCTCCCCGGCGCGGCGTCAAGTCGCCCTCGGATTCCTCCGATGCTTGGGGTGAGTCATCCGGTCGTCCCCTGAAAGTCAGACCATGAACACCCGCACCATCGGCGCTCGCGTCACCCTCGGCTTCGCGCTCATCTTCGTCTTCATCCTCGGCATCGCCGGCTTCGCCCGCCTGCGACTCGGCACGGTCGAGATCGAGGCCGGCGAGATCCAGACCGACATGCTGCCCGCGCTGAGCGCGCTCGCGGTGGTGCAGGGCGGCGCCGCGCAGAACAGCGCCCTGTTCTACAAACACATCTACAGTCAGTCCGCCGAGGAGAAGCAGGCCATCGAGGCCTCGATGTCGGCCACCAGCAAGGCCAACAACGAGGCCCTCGACCGTTACGGCGCGCTACAACTTCAGCCCGAGGCCCGCAAGCTTTTCGACGCGATGAAGGCCTCTCAGGCCGCTCAGCGCAAGGTGCGCGCGGACATCCTGGAGGCGAGCCGCGGCAACACCACCCTCGAGGGCTCCGCGACGCTGTGGGCGCGCCTGCAGAAGGACTACGACCCCCTGCTCGCGACCTATCTGCAGAGCCTCTCTCGGCTCGCCGAGATGGAGCGCACGGAGGCCGACGAGTCCGCGGGCGAGATGCTCTCGTCCGTCCACGGCACCAACATCGGCATGACCGCCGCCGCGGGCGTCGCGGCGCTGCTCACGCTGATCCTCGGCGTGGCGCTCGTGCGCAGCACCCACCGGGTCCTGCGCGACGTCGCCGGCAACATCGCCAGCGCCTCGGAGCTCGTGTCCTCGGCGGCGAGCCAGATTTCGACGGCGAGTCACACCCTGGCCCAGGGCGCGAGCGATCAGGCCGCCGCGCTCGTGGAGACGGCCGCCACGCTGGAGGAGATCAATCAGCGCACCCAGCAGAACGCCCAGAGCGCCGAGAGCGCGCGGACCCTGGCGGCGGACACGCGCAAGGTCACGGACGCCGGCACGGCCCAGATGGGCGAGATGCTGGCGGCCATGAACGAGATCAAGGCCTCGAGCGACAAGATCGCCGACATCATCGCCACCATCGACGAGATCGCCTTCCAGACGAACATCCTCGCCCTGAACGCGGCCGTCGAGGCGGCGCGGGCCGGCGAGGCCGGGGCGAGCTTCTCCGTCGTCGCCGACGAGGTGCGCAACCTGGCGCAGCGCGCCGCCCACGCCGCCAGCGAGACCTCGGTGAAGATCGCGGACACCTTGAAGAAGAGCACGCACGGCGTGGAGATCTCCAACCGCGTGGCGGAGAGCCTGCGGGCCGTGGCCGTCAAGGCCCGCGCCGTGGACGAGCTGGTGGCGGAGATCGCGGTGGCGTCGCGCGAGCAGGCCGAGGGCCTCGCCCAGATCGGCGCGGCGGTCTCGCAAATGGAGCAGGTCACCCAGAGCAACGCCGCCACCGCCGAGGAGGCCGCCGCGGCGTCCACCGAGCTGGATGCGCAGGCCGACGCGCTCGGCGAGGGCGTCGAGGCCCTGGTTGCGCTGGTCGGCGGTGACGCCGGCAGCGCGGTCGAACACGCTGCCCGGGGTCGCGCCGTGGACCAGTACGAGGACGAGGAGCACCACGACGAGCTCCCGCGCCGCGGCGGTCACCCGATTCACTGAGGGCGCGCCGGCCGACCGCGAACCCGTTGACAAGGGGTGAGCATTCGGGCAACCCGCTTCGCCCGATGCTGAACTCCGGACTCTTCGCGATTCTTCTCTCCGGTGCGGCCGGCGGCGCGCTCGTGCTGCACGCGGCCCGCGCCTATCAGGGCGAGTCCGGCTGGGGCTTCGCGCTGGTCTTGCTCATCGGCCTCGGTTTCGTGACCGGCCTGATCGAGCTCGTGTGGCGGGACCGCCGGTCGGTCGCGCTGCGGCGACAGTGCGGCGCCCTGCCGACCACCCTGGCCGACCGCGACGCCCTCGACGCGCTGCGCGGCACGCTCTCGCCCCGCCTGCGGGCCGAGGTCGAGGCCCTGCTCGGCGGCCGCCGTGGCGCGGTGGAGCCCCCGACGCTCACGGGGCACCTGGTCGGCCTGCTCGTGATGCTGGGCCTGCTCGGCACCTTCCTGGGGTTCGTCGACACGCTCGCCGGTGCGCGGATGGTGCTCGAGCGCTCCACGGACATCGACGCCATCCGCAACGGCCTGGCGGCGCCGCTCTCGGGCCTGACGCGCTCGTTCGGCACGTCGCTGGCCGGCGTGGCCGCGTCGGCGGCGCTGGGGTTGGCGGCGGCGTCCGTCCGGCGCGGCGAGGCCCGGGCGCGCGGGGCGCTGACCCACTTCGCGGCGGGGGCCCTCGCGCCCTTCACGCCGGCGGGGCGCCAGCTGGCCGCCCTGGAGAGCCTGGGTCGCCACGGCGACGCCCTGCCGCGCGCCGCGGACGCATTGAGCGCCGCCGTCGCCCGCCTGGAGTCGCTGTCCGTCGACCTGGTCGAGGCGCAGCGCACCGGCGCCCGCATCGTGGCCACGGAGTTGAGCGGCGCCGTGCGAGGCACGACTTCGGAGCTGGCGTCGGCGGCGGAGCGCATGGCGGCGGCGG
>CAINDO010000420.1 GCA_903847385.1 uncultured Myxococcales bacterium | reverse complement strand
GCGGCCCCGGCGCCCGCGGTCCCGACGCTGGTCGAAGCGCCCGCCGCCCCGCCCCTGGACCCGCGCCTGCTCGCCGGGCTGCGCGGCCCCTTCGTGCCGCCGCAGATCCCCGCCTGGGTGCTCAGCGCCGACCCCAACGCGCCCGTGGCCCCCCTGCCCGGCGTCGCGACGCCCCCCCCGGGCGCCGAGACCGCCGCGTACCTGGCCGACCTGGAGAAGCGCCTGGCCGCCGCCCCGCCCGGCTCGCCGGACGCCGCGCGCCTGCAGCTCGAGGTCGCCAACGCGCGCTGGTCGCGGGCCAATCAGCGCTTCGTCGAGGAGCGCCAGCGGTTCGAGGCGGACGCCGCGGCCTTCATGGCCGGCCGGCTCGACCAGGAGCCCACGCCGCCCAAACCCAACTACGACGACGCCTGCGCGCCGCTCGAGGCCTGGCTGGGCGCCAACGCCGCCGCCCCGACGGCCCCCGAGGTCGAGTACGCGCTCGGCGTGGCCCACATCAGCGCCGCGCGGCGCGACGCCGGCATCACCTACCTGCAGCGCCTGGTGACGGACCACCCGGACTCGGCCGCCGCGGGCCGGGCTCGCCGCCCCCTGGCGGACCACCTGTTCTTCGACGCGCAGAAGCCCGCCGAGGCCCGCGCCGCCTACGAAGCCCGCCTGCGCGAGGCCCCCGCGGCCGAGGCGGCCTATCTGCGGTTCATGGTCGCCTACGCGGCCTACAACGCCGGCGACTTCCCCGGGGCCGCCCGGGCGTTCAAGGCCGTGCTCGCCGACCTGCCCGCGGACGCGACCGCCGCCACGCACTACCGGCAGCCCGCGCTGGACGCCCTGGCCCTGACCTTCGTGCGCCTGCCCGACGGCGCGTCGCAGGCCGAGGAGTACTTCGGCGCCCGCGAGGGCCGCTCGCTGGTCGTGCGGCAGCTCAAGCTCATGGCCCGGCTGCAGCAGGCGCGCGAGGCGTCCGAACAGGCGCTGGAGATCTACGGCCGGCTGCTGCGCGGCGGCACCTCGGCCACGGCCGAGGAGATCACGCAGCTCGTCGAGGAGATCGCCACGCTGGACGTGCGCGGCAAACCCTCGGACAGCCTGCTGACGCTGTGCGACGACCTGCTGAAGCACCCCTCGGCCCAGGCCCTGCCCAAGGGGACCCACGTGCTGCTCCGCGCCCTGCGGGCCACCGCCGCCGTGTCTGCGGGCAAGCTCACCGCCGCCGCCGAGCTGGCGCCGCTGCTGGCCGAGGCCGAGCAGCTCGCGCAGGGGGGCGACGCCACCGCGCGCGAGGCTTACACGGCCGCCGAGTTCGCCCGCCTGGAGCTCGACCTCGGCGGCGTCGCGGCGCTGCCCGTCGAGCGGGCCGTGCAGAGCGAGCAGCTCGCCCACACCCTGACCGAGGACCTCCGCGTGCGCATGCGCATGTTGGGCGCCGGCTTCGACCGCCTGGCCACCCAGGCCACCCCGGCCTGGGACGTCCGCATCGAGAATCGCCGCGGCGAGGCCTGGCTGCAGGCGATGACCCTGTTCGGGGCCATCGCGAGCCACCCCCCCGCCGAGCTGGACGCCGCCGGCGCCGCCCGCTTCCGCGCCCGCGCCCAGGACGAGGTCGTCAAGGCCGCGGACGAGGCCCGCACGTCGTTCCAGCGCGCGTTGCGGCTGGCCGAGACGGTGCGCGACGCCGAGCGCCTGACCCTGGTCGCGAAGGATGGCCTGCGCCGGGTGGCCCAGTTGCCCGCCGCGCCTCAACCCTGAGTCGCCGCCGCCAGCGCGCCGGGCTCGAGCTCCTCGATCACGTCCGCCAGCTGCTGTGACAGCTCCGGCAGCTTGCGCATCGTCGCCAGCTTGAACTGCCCGATCAGCAGGTCCACCGCGGCCCGCAGCTCCATCGGCGTGAGGATCGTGGCCCGGTAGGTCTGCCGACGCCCGCGATCCGCCAGGAAAGTCGCGGCCTCGCGCGCCCTCGCGACGATCTCCTCGCCGAGTTTGCGGGTCTCGGTGTTGCCCTGGGCCACGGGGCTGCCGGGGCCGTACTTGGCGACGATGCGCGAGAGCGCGCCGGCGAACTCGCCCGGGTGCGAGGCGAAGTGCACGCCCAGCGCGGCGAAGTGAGACTCCCGCCCCTGCGCCGCCCGCAGTCGCAGCACGTCCAGCAGCTCGTGCAGCGCCCCCTGCCGACCCGCCGCCGGCGGCTCCGTGTCGAAGACCAGCATGCCCAGCGCGTCCAGCAAGACGAGCATCCGCCACGTCCGCGGGCGCCCCAGCGGGCTGAACGCCAGGATGTCCTGCAGCGACCGCCCCGAGGTCAGGGACTCCTCGACGAACCGGCCCTGCAGGCGGTCGAGCGGCAGGCGCGCCGGGCCCCAGTCCCCGGTGCTCCGCAGCAGCGGAAAGTGAAACAAGTGACGGTGGTAGTGCTGCGTCGCCGGCTCGCTCCCCACGGGCGTGAGCGCCAGGTCGACCCACTGCAGCAGGACGTCCACCAGGGGCACGGGCTTCTCGCCCGGGCGCAGGGGCGGTCGCTCGGGCGTGAGCGTGGCCTCGAGGTGGGCGCGCTCGCCGAGCGGCACCAGGGCCTCGGCCAGGCGCCGGCGGCGCTCGGACTTCAGCTCGCTCGTGTCGTGCTCCGGCGGTGCCGCGGCCATGCCCGTGAACCAGATCACGCCGCCGCGGCCGTCCAGCGTGAGCTCGAAGGCCCGCCCGGCGCCCGAGAGCGACACGCGCCCCGACCGCGGGACGTGGGCCTGGTCCGCGACCCAGCGGAACAGCGTGCGCGCCGCGCCCGAGGGCCCCAAGAACGCCCCGAGGCCGGCACCGCCGTGCAGGCGCGTGGTCTCGGGCGGCCCCCCCATCTCGGGCGCCTGCGAACCCACGCGCGGCAGGGGGCCCGTGTCCACCCGGGCCTCGCCCGCGACGCTCGGCGCGTGGGGCGGCTCCGTGCGCTGCATCAGCAGGCCGCCGAGCTCCCAGGGCTCCTCGACCCGCGTGGGCTCCACCCACAGGCCGGCCTCGGGACCGGCGTCGGGCTCGACCTCGGGCACCAGGCTCGGCGACGAAGGCAGCTCGATGTCGTCCTCCAGCTCGAAGAGGTCGCCGGGCACCAGCGTCGGCAGCTCCGCCGCGTCGATTTCGAAGGCCACGTCGAAGTCCTGCGCGGGGCGCCGGAGCGAACCGCTCGGCGGCTCCGGCGTGACCGGCTCGGGCGTGACGGGCTCGGGCGTTGCGGGCTCCGGCTCCGGCTCGGCGATCACGGCGGGGGGCGGCGGCTCCGGCGGCGGCGGCGGGGCCTTGGCGGCCGCCTCGGCCTCGGCCCGGAGCGCG
>CAINDO010000419.1 GCA_903847385.1 uncultured Myxococcales bacterium | reverse complement strand
CCCGCGCGTGCGGGCCGCGCTGGCCCGCGCCCTGCCGGCGGATCACCCGGCGCTCGCCGTGTTGGCGCAGGACGCCGATCCGGGCGTGCGCTGGATGGCCGAGCGCGCCGCCGCCGGTGCGTTCGCGCCCGAGGTCCTGACGCGCCGCACGGCCCGCCACGCCCGCCTGGACGCCCCCTCGGCCCGGCCGCCCTACGGGCTCTCCGCGGACGACGCCATCACCGCCCCGCCCCGCGCCCCGGGCGCCCTGGCGCTGTGTCACACCCGCTTCGACGTGAACCTGGGGGTCGCCGTGCGCAGCGCCGAGGCGGCCGGTCTGTCCGAGGTCTTCCTCGTGGGCCGCGGTGAGATGCTCCGCAGCCCGGCGCGCGGCACCGAGCATGTCATCCCGGTCACGCCCGTCGCCGACGCCGCCGCCCTGCAGCGCCGCGCCCGCGAGGCCGGGTATCAGCTCGTCGCCGTGCAACAGACGCCGGACAGCGTGCCCTACCACCGCGCAGTGTATCCGCCTCGGCCGCTCTTCGTGCTCGGCGCCGAGGACGAGGGCGTGCCCCCGGCCCTGCGCCGCGCCGCGGATCTCGTCGTCGAGATCCCGCAGTGGGGGGTCATCGACAGCCTGAACGTCGCCGCCGCCGCCACCTGTGTGATGTTCCACTGGCGGGCGCACCGGGACGCCTGACGCGCCCTTGGTCGCTCAGTCGTCGCTGCGGCCGCGTTTGTCGCCGGCGCCCATGCGGACGAGCACACGCTGCAGTTCGTCCACGCTGATGTCGATGCGCTCGCACACGCGGCCGTAGACCTCGGCGGTGGAGTAGCGCCGCCCCGGCCGCTCCTGGTCGAGCTCGTGCAGCGTGTACAACACCACCCGCTCCACGCGGGTCAGGCCATCGCGGACGTCCGGCAGTGTGTCGAAGAGACCCCGGCGGTTGCGTGTGTTCGTGAAGTCGGTCATGGCTCCGCCCCCCCGCCGGCTTCGCCGGTCGGCCCCCCCAGGGGGCCCATTCGCGCGTTCCGCCCGCTCATGGCACATCCGGTCGGTCGCCGCACACCCGCGCCACGGCGCGGGACCACAAGCGGAGCGCGCGGCGCGAGGGGCGGCTCGGGTGGCTGTGATAGAGCGCGAGCAGGGCGGGCATGCCGGCCAGGGAGCGGGCGGCGTGCAGGGCCAGCGCCGGGTGCATGCGGGCGGCGCGGACGAAACCGGCGGCCTCGGCCGGGCCGATGACCGGCAGGTGCTGCAGCAGGCCGAGCTCGAGCTGGTGGGCGTTGACCACGCCGGCCGTCAGCAGCCGGCCGAAGTCGGCGGCGTCCAGGGACTGGGTGAGCCGCCGGAACAGATCGTAGGCGGCCAGCAGGGCCCCCCAACGCGCGTGGAACCCCGCCTGCCAGCCCCACAGCCGCGCCTCGTCGCCGGGGTCGCCGCCGCCGGACACGGCGTCCGCCAGCATCCTCGCCGCCACCAGGCCCACGCCGATGCCGCTGCCGTGCGCCGGGAACACCTGACACGCGGCGTTGCCCACGAGCGCCACCCCAGGCGCCGTCAGGCGGTCGTAGGGCCGGCGCAGCGGGATCGTCCCCGAGCCGCCGAACAGACGCGCGCCGATCCACGGGTGCTCGCGCACGGCCCGGTCGATCAGCGCCGGGCCCGAGTAGCCCTCGCCCACGATGCAGCCCGTCAACAGATCGACATGTGTATGCTCGGCGTCGACACTCAGGTTCACCACGGAGTAGCCGCCGGCCACGCCGGGGTGACTCAGGATCTCGTCCGGTGCGAGCCGGTGGTGCGCCCGCCAGGCCGCGGCGGCCTCGGGGTCGCGCACGCTGCGGACCTCCTGCGCGGCGCTGCACAGATGCGCCCGGTCCACCGTCGGGCAGTCGGTGGCGAGCCCCGGCGTCTGTCGGCGCAACACACCGTTGAGCCCCGAGGCGTCCACGAAGAGCGCGGCGCGCAACAGTCCGGCGTCCGTCTCCACCTCCACGGGCCGGCCCGCCGTGCAGCCCACGCGACGCACATGCACGCGCTCGAAGCGCTCCACGCCGGCCGTCTGGCCGAGGTCCTGCAGCCGGTGAACGAGCGCGCGCATGTCCACGGCCAGGCAGGGGTTCTCGGGCACCGTGACCCGCGCCCCACCCACCGTCACCGTGAACGGCGCCACGCCGCCGCGCAGCTCCGGGGCCACGGGCACGGGCACCTCCGCGGCCTCGAACAGCCACGCCGGCACATAGTTCACCCAGCGCGCGCCGGCCTCGGCGAAGGGTCGCGCGTCCAGCAGGGCCGTGCGCAGGCCCCGCCGGGCGAGATGCCACGCGGCCGCCGCGCCGGACGTGCCGGCACCGATCACCAGGGCGTCGAAACTCCGCATGCCGGCCGCCGGACGCGTCTCAGAGCGAGCCGCGCCGCTGGAGCACGATGCGCTCCCACGTGGCGTCGCCGTTGAGGCCGGTGGTGGCGCCGCAGCGGTAGCCACCGGTCAGGTTGTTGCCGCCCGTGTGCCAACACAGCCGCTGCTCGGCCACGGTGCCCAGCGTGTCGCAGCTGTTGCGCGACACACCGGCGCCCTGCGGCGCAAAGCCCCACGAGCTGGCCAGGTCGAAGTACCAGTCGGTCGCGTTGGCGCTGTGCACGGCGTTCACCCCGGCGCCGACGTTGAAGAACACGTCGCTCCAGTTGGCCATGGCCGAGACGGTCAGCACCTGCGAGTTCGCCTGCCGGCAGGCCATCATCAACACACCCTGCGTGCAGGCCGCCTGCACGTTGGCCACCGGCACCGTCGAGCTGTAGGGCGTCTGGAAACACACGCTGAAGCCCTGCGTCGTCGCCGCGGCGAGCGACCGCGCGGCCTCGGGCCCGCTGAAGTTCAGCGCGCCGCCGGCGCCGTGGGTGATCATGTGATGCATGAGACCCGCCGACTGTGCGGTGAACGAGGGGTCGGTGTCCTGCCAGTCGGACTCGACGAAGTACACGCGCCCGCGCCCCTGATAGTCGCGGTAGGCCAGGGTCACGACGCCGGGCGCGGTGCCGCCGAGGGGCACGATGCCCGGGTAGGCCGCCATGTCGAAGCCACAGCCGGAGTTGCCGACCAGGGGTTCGAAGCGGTTCTCCTCCCAGAACGAGTCGAGCGGCCCGTACTGAACGACGGGCTGCACGTTGTCCCCGCAGGCGCCCGCGCCGGCACCGGGCACCACTGCGCCGCCGAACACGGCGTTGTAGACCTCGTCCGAGGTGCTGTACTCGGTGATGACGATGCCACCGGCGTTCAGGTAGGTCTGCAGGTTGGCCCCCACGACCTGTCCGACGCCGGAGCGTGTGATGAGCAGGGCCTGCGTGTCGTTGTTGGGCACGCAGCCGTTCACGACCGTCAGCGCCTGACCGCCGCGGACGAAGCTCGCGGCGGCCCGCTGGCTGGCGCCACAGAGCATCAGATTGGGGCGCGGCGTATCGCGGCACACGTCCTCGTTGGCCGGGAGCGGCGGCAGGAACGATTGCTCCACGGCGTTCTTCAGGAACTGGCGCACGCCCGGGTTGGCCGGCTCGTCGTTGTAGTCGAAGTTGCCGAACACGAAGTTGCCGCCGCACCGGCGCCCGCGCGCCACGGCCGGCCAGTTGCCCTGCGGGAACGCCGGCGTGCCGTTGCCGGCGAACGTCGCGACCGGCGTGATGTAGGTCGACCCCCCCAGCGCCGGGGGCTGGAGCGTGGTGAAGAACTCCCCCGCCCCGCCGAAGTTGAAGGGGTTGGCCAGGCCGGTCAACAGAGCGTCGCCCGCCGCCGTGTGGGTCATGGGCGTGCCGGCGGCCAGCGAGCCGCCGCCGTTCGTCTGATAGCGGAACCAGCTGAACGGGCGGGGCGCGCCCGCCGACTGCTGGAACGTGCCGGCGATGCTCCCGCCGAAGATGGCCGCGCCGTCGTACTCCGTGACCACGTTGCCGCCGGCGTTGCTGAAGGCCTTGAGCGCGTTCTGCACCGCGGCCGTGAGCGCCGGCCAGTTGAACGAGTAACGGCCCAGGAGCAGCGTCTCGTACACGTCCGGGTCCAGCAGCGTCGGCAGGTTCGCGTCCATGGGCACGTTGGTCGCGCTGAAGCCCATGGCCGCCAGCGCCGGCTGGAGCGACTCCGGTCCGACCACCGCCACACGCGTCCGCTCGCGGGCGAAGATGAACCACTGACCCGTGGCCAGGCCGCTGGCGCCACACTTCAGCGCGCCGTCGTCCTCGCCCCAGTCGGTGCCGTCTCCCTGGTTGCTGTCCATCCCGCGATCGTCGAAGTCCACGGTGAAGTCCGAGGCGTCGCCGCAGACGTCCTCGCCCTCGAACTGACCGTAGTCCCACTGGTCGCGGCGGCCGCGATACTCGCTCGACAGGTTGTTGCGGCGCGCGGGCGCGGGGAAGTCCTGCATGCTGTCTTCGCTGAAGCAGCTCTGGTCGTCCGTCCCGGCGGTGATCTCGCGGTACCAGCCCGTGCGATAGAACGACAGGTCCACGGCCATCGGCGCGTCCGCGGCGGCCAGGCCGGCGCGGCAGGCGAAGCGCAGGTCGAAGCGCTCGCTCAGGCCCGTCAGACCGTTCCAGACGCCGGTGTTGGCCCCGGCGGGCGCCAGCGTCATCAGATCGGCGTGCCAGTCGCCCCGCGCGTCGTCCAGGGCCTGTCCGGCGGCGCTGCCCACGAGCGTCCAGCCGCCGCGATCCGTCGTCAGGTCACAATACACGTTGGAGATCGGCCCGTTGGCCACGGGCTGCAGGCGGTAGATGCCATTGGCCACCGCGCCCCCGCGCACCTGCGCGTCCAGGCAGCTCTTGTAGATGTTGCAGTTCAGGCTCTCGTCCGTCGCGCCGTCGCAGTCGTTGTCCGTGTTGTCGCAGACCTCGGTCACCGGCGCGCCGGGTTGCGCGGTGCAGAACAGCTGGCCGTCGCATACGGTCAAGCCGCTCGCCTGGCAGGCGCCCACGCCCTGCGTGCAGCGCTGCCCCTCGTCCGTCGGGTTGTCGTCGATGGCGCCGTTGCAGTTGTTGTCCAGGCTGTCACACAGCTCCGGCGTGGGCGCGCCGGCCTGCGCGCCGCAGCCGATGCCGGCGGCGCCGTTGCAGACCGTGGCGCCGGTGCGCAGGCACTCGCCCACGCCGACCTCGCAGCCGAAGCCGACGCCGGGCAGGCGGCCGTCGTCCGTCGCGCCGTTGCAGTTGTTGTCCACGCCGTCGCACGTCTCGGCGGCGGGCAGCCCGGCCACGGCGTTGCACACCAGGACCCGGTTGGCCAGGTCGCACACGTTGTTGCCCGCGCGCTGGCACGCGCCGACACCGTTGGTGCAGGCGGCGCCGAGGCCGGCGACGTCGTCCGTGGTGCCGTTGCAGTTGTTGTCGCGGCCGTCGCAGACCTCGGGGGTGGGCGCGCCGGCGGTGACGCTGCACTCGACCTGCCGGGTCTGCACGTTGCAGCGGTTCACGCCGCGGTTCAGGCAGTCGCCCTGCCCCGCCGTGCAGGCCAGCCCCACGCCCGGTGCGTCGTCCGTGGTGCCGTTGCAGTTGTTGTCCAGGCTGTCGCAGACCTCGGCGGCGGGCAGCGTCTCGCCCGCGCAGGCGCCCCAGGCCAGGCCGTCCGCGGCGCAGGTCTGGGTGCCGGCGCGACAGATGCCCACGCCCTGCGTGCCGGCCGCGCCGGAGTAGCAGGCGCGCGTGGCGCCGGGCTGGCAGGCGCACATCAGGCCGTTGGGCTGCTCGTCCGTGGTGCCGTTGCAGTTGTTGTCCAGGCCGTCACAGATGTCCGCCGGCGCGGGGAGCACCTGACCGACACAGGCGCCGTAGCCGCCCGCCTGACACGTCTGCGAGCCGCCGCGACAGATGCCGCGGTTCTGCGTGCCCGCCGGGCCGTCGTAGCAGGCCTGGGTGAGCGCGCCGCCGGCGGCGTTCTCGTCCGTGTTGCCGTTGCAGTTGTTGTCACGCCCGTCGCAGACCTCGGGGGCGCTCTGGACGCTCTGCTGGCAGCGCAGGCCGGCGTTGACACAGGCGAGCACGCCCTGCGAACACACACCCTGCAGGCCCGTGTTGCAGGCGCCGCCGCCGCCGGGGTTGTTCTCGTCCGTGGTGCCGTTGCAGTTGTTGTCCGCGCCGTCGCAGACCTCGGGCGCGGGCGCCCCGGCCACGGCGTTGCAGACCACGGCGCCGTTGGCGGCGCACACGTTGCGGCCCTGGCGGGCGCAGGCGCCGACGCCCACCGTGCACGCGGCGCCCAGGTTCAGGCCGTCGTCGACCACGCCGTCGCAGTCGTCGTCGATGTTGTTGCACGTCTCCGCCGCGGGCATGCCGGCCACGGCGCCGCAGGACAGACCGCCCTGGGCGTTGCACGCCTGCGCACCGTTGCGCAGACAGGCGCCGACGCCGGCGCTGCAGGCCGCGCCGACGGCGAAGCCGTCGTCCACGGCGCCGTCGCAGTCGTTGTCGCGGGCATCACACAGCTCGGCGCGGGGCTGGCCGGCCACGGCGCTGCACACGATGCGCCCGGCGCGCGGATCACAGACCAGCAGGCCGCGGGTGTTGCAGTCGCCCACGCCGGCGCTGCACGCGCCGCCCGTGCCGGCGATGGCATCGTCGATCTGTCCGTTGCAGTCGTTGTCCACGCCGTCACAGACCTCGACGGCGGGGGTCGTCTGGCCCTCGCAGGCGCCGTAGGCCAGGCCGTCGGGGTTGCAGGTCCAGCGGCCGGAGCGGCAGGCGCCCACGCCGGAGGTGCCCGCGGGCCCGGTGTAACAGGCCGCCGAGCTCCCCGGCTCGCAGGCGCACATGCCCACCGCCAGGTTGTCCACGCGGCCGTCGCAGTTGTTGTCCACGGTGTCACAGACCTCGGCGCCGGGCAGCGTCTGGCCTTCGCAGGGGCCGAACCGACCGGCGCGGCAGGTCTGTCGACCGCCGGCGCAGGGGCCGACGCCGGACGTGCCCGCCGGGCCGTCGTAACAGACCTGCGTGAGCAGCACGCCGCCGGCGGTGTCATCGGTCACGCCGTTGCAGTCGTCGTCGACGTCGTTGCACGTCTCGGCCGCGGGCAGGGCGCCCGGGCCGCAGGCGAGCGCGCCCTCGACACAGACCACGGCGCCGCGCGCACAGGCGCCGGGGCGCCCCGTGTCGCAGGCCCCGCCGACGTCCCCGGGCTGGTCGTCCACCTGGCCGTCGCAGTCGTCGTCCAGGCCGTTGCAGCGCTCCAGGCCGGGCTCGCCGGGCAGGGCGCCGCAGCGCACGCCGCCCTGGCCGTCGCAGACCAGGCCGCCCGTGGCCGCGCACTCGCCGACGCCCACGCTGCAGGCGCCGCCCAGGTCGAAGCCGTTGTCGGGCTCGCCGTCGCAGTCGTTGTCCAGGCCATCGCAGAGCTCGGCGACGGGATCCGTGGGCACGGCGTCGCAAGACACGCCGCCCTCGGCGTCACAGGCGAGCGCGCCCTGAACGAGGCACTGACCCAGGCCGAGCGCGCAGGCCTCGCCCAGGGGGAAGGCCTCGTCCACGCGGCCGTCGCAGTTGTTGTCCAGGCCGTCGCACCGCTCGTCGACGGGCGCACCGGGCAGCGCGTCGCAGACCAGCTCGAAGCCCATGGGATCACATACCACGACGCCGACGGCGACGCAGGCGCCCGTCCCCAGGCTGCAGGCCGCGCCGGCGCCCTCGAGCGCGTCGTCGGCGACGCCGGAGCAGTCGTCGTCCTCGCCGTTGCAGAGCTCCGGGGTGGGCAGCACCTGGCCATCGCAGATGCCCCAGCTCGAGCCATCGGGCAGGCAGGTCTGCGTGCCGGCGACGCAGCGGCCCAGGCCCTCGGTGCCCTCGGGGCCGCCGTAACACGCGCGGACCTCGCCGGGCTCGCAGGCGCAGCTCTGCGGCATGCCGTTGCGGTCGGGGGGGTTGTCCACCAGCCCGTCGCAGTCGTTGTCCACGCTGTCGCAGACCTCGTCGGACGGCAGGATCTGCCCCTCGCAGGCGCCCACGATGCCGCCGTCGCAGCGACGGATGCCGGCCCGGCACAGGCCCTGGTCGAGCGCGTCCTCGGGGCCGTCGAAGCAGGCCGACACCAGCGCGCCGCCATCCGGGCCCTCGTCCACGAGGCCGTCGCAGTCGTTGTCCAGGCCGTCGCAGACCTCGGGGCTGGGCAGCACCTGGTTGTCGCAGGCGCCGGGCAGGCCCGCGCCATCGCAGCGCGCCGCACCGGCGCGGCAGACGCCGACGCCCTGCGAGCCGGCCGGGCCGGTGTAGCAGGGCTCGCCCAGCGGGCGGCCGGCGGGGTCGAGGTCCACCGTGCCGTTGCAATCGTTGTCCAGGCCGTCGCAGAGCTCGATGCCGCCCTGGCCCGGGGCCGCGCCGCAGATCACGCTCAGCGCGTCCGCGCCGCAGATGAACACACCCTCGGCCTCGCACACGCCCACGCCGGCGCTGCACGGCTGCCCGAGGCCCTCGAAGGGCTCGTCGGTCGCGCCGTTGCAGTCGTCGTCCAGGCCGTTGCAGGTCTCGGCGGTGCCCACGCAGGGGCCCCAGAAGCCCTCCACGCAGGCCTGCGTGCCCTGGGCGCAGCCTTCACACACGCGGGTGTCGCCGGCTTTGCAGTCGCCCACGGCGGCGTCCGGCGGGAGCGCAGCGATGGCTTGGGCCTCATCGGCCTTGGCCGGTTTCCGGGCTTGCTGGGCTCGCGCCGATGACAGGCAGACAAGCGTCGCCATCAGCAGAGCGGTCAACGATGCAGGTGAATGTTTCATGGT
>CAINDO010000418.1 GCA_903847385.1 uncultured Myxococcales bacterium | reverse complement strand
CGGCGAGCGGCTGCGGGCCGGCGCGGGCAGCGAGGCGCGCATCCCGGGCGCGCAGGAGGTCCTGGTCCTCGCCCGCGCCGCCGACACCGACCGCGTCGCCCCGGCGGCGGCGGCGGCGCACGAGATCGGCCTGGCCGGCGTGATCACCTCCGTCGTGCGGTTCGACGCGCCCGGCGAGGCGGGGCTGCCGTTCTGGGACATCGCCCAGGCGGGGCAGGGGAACCTGCGCGCGCTGCCCTTCGGCGCCCCCGCGGCCCCGATGATCACCGCGGAGCTGGCCGATCTGTCGCGGGTCGTGGCGCGGCTCATCCGCGTGAACGTGCGGCTCGGCGCCCACACCTCGGCGGTGCGGGTGCTGGGCAGCCGCATGCTCGACCGCGACGAGGTCGTGCGCGTCAAGGCGCGCGAGGTGGCGGTGGACCGCAACCTGTCGAAGACGCTGGGCGTGAAGTCCGACCGCGGCGAGGACGACGACGGCATCCAGACCGTCATCCCCTACTTCTACGGGGGCGATACGCACGTGATGGCGCTGGAGCTCTGGGTCGACGGCCCGGGGCCCGTGGCCGACGTGAGCCTGAAGTACAAGGACATGGTCAGCCTGGGCAACGCGACGGCCCGAGCCGGGGTCGCCCTGAGCGCCACGCCACGCCCGCCGACGGGGGCCGAGGCCATGGTGCGGCGCAACATCGAGGCGTTCGAGAACGCGGAGCGCCTGGCCCAGGCCGCCGCCCGGCTCGAGGCGGGCGACACCGCCGGGGCCGCGGAGTTGCTGGCCCAGATTGAGCGCCGCTCGGGGAGCGAGGTCGCCCGAGCGTTCGGCGCCACGCTGCGCGGCGGTGGTGACCCGGTGGCACAGAGCGAGGCGCTTCGACTGGCCGCCGCGCGCAGCGTCGGCGTGTTCGAGACCGCCCCCTGAGCGGCCCGGAGCACAGTCCGTGCGCCCGCGCCGGAGATGTGGCACAAAGGGAGGTCATGTCCCTCTCCGTTCCGCGTCGAATGCCGGGGTTCGTCCTCGGGCTGGTCCTCTCCGTCGCCGCCGCCGCCGAGCCCGCCCGGGCCGTGGCCGCGAGCGACGCCGCCGCGCCCATCGCCGCGCGCGGCACCAAGTCGTTCCGGCAGGGGGACTTCGCCAAGGCGCTGGTCGACTTCGAGGAGGCCGTCACGCTCGTCGAGCGGGGCGAGGGCGCCGAGTCTCTGCTCCCGGTGCTGCGCTTCAACCTGGCGCGTTGTCTCGAGGAGCTCGGCCGCCCGCGCGAGGCCATCGCCGCGTTCGAGCGCTACCTCGAGGCGCCGGACTCGGACACCGCCCGCGCCCGGGCCACGGAGCGCATCGCCGAGCTGGAGCGCCGGTTCATGGCGCGGCTGACCGTCGAGTGCAAGCCGGGCCCGGCGCGCCTCCAGGTCAACGGTCACGCGGTCGGCAACTGCGGCGAGCCGATCACGCGCCTGGAGCCCGGGGTGGTCGAGGTCGTGGCGCGCCGCAAGGACGACCTGGTCGCGCGGCAGACCTTCACCCTCACCGCCGGCATCGAGACGCGCGCCACGCTGACCTTCGGCGCCCGCATCCGCGTCGAAGCGCCCCCGGGGGACGCGCTCCAGGTGCGGGTCGACGACGCCGCCGTGCCCGGGCCGCCCTACGTGGCGGACGTGGAGCCCGGTCCGCACCGCGTGGACGTCCAGTTGCCCGACGGTCGCCCCTGGCACCGCGAGGCCCGGCTCGCCTCCGGCGCGACGCTCGTTTTGCGGCCCATGGGCGCCGAGGCGAACGTGTCGGCCGAGCCCGTCGGGCCCGCGTCGAAGCTGCGCTCGCCCTGGCCCTGGGTCGCCTTCGGCGGCGCGGCCGTGGCCGGCGGCCTCGGGGCCTGGTTCTGGTCGCAGGCGCTCGACAACGCCGAGGCCACCGAGAACGCCGTGAACATCTACAACGGCTCCCGGGACCCGGCCACGCGGGCCGAGGCGCGGCTCGTGGCCAAGAACGCCCAGTCGGACACGGAGAACCAGCGCATCGCCGCCTACGGCCTGGTCGGCGGCGCCGTGGTGTTGATCGGCGTGGGCACGTATCTGCTCTGGCCGGACGCGGGCGAGGCCGCCCCGGCGGCCCCCGAGAGCGAGGTCTCCCTCGGTCCCGGCGGCCTCTCGTGGAGCGGTCGGTGGTGAGGCGCGCGGCGCCCTGGGCGCTGGCGCTCGGCCTGACGGGCTGCATCGACGTCCCGGCGTTGTCGTTCGATGCGCCGCCGGACTCCGGCGCCGCCGACGCGGCCGGGTCGGACGCCGCGCCCCGCCCGGACGCTCTCCCCGGCGCACCGGACGCCCGCCCGGGCCCGGCCGACGCGCGGGGG
>CAINDO010000417.1 GCA_903847385.1 uncultured Myxococcales bacterium | reverse complement strand
GCGCTGGCCGCCCTGGCCGACCGGCCCGCGGACGAGGGGCCGGGCGAGACGGCCGCGCGGCTGGACGAGGTGCGCGCGCAGGGCTGACGCCGACATGTGCGACAATCAAACACATGTCGGTCGATTTCGCTTGCCGGTCGCCCGGCCGGGTGCGCAGATGTGCGCATGCCGACCACATTTCTCTACGCGTTCATCCTGCACGCCCTGCAGACCCTGCTGGTCGGCGGCGTCAAACCCGGCGCAGACCCCGGTGACGAGGCCGCGGAGCGGTCCGCCCGCCTGGAGACCACGGCCGGCCCGGTGCGCGTCTGGGCGCCCGCCGACTACGACCCGGCCACGGCGGCGACCGTGGTCTACGTGCACGGCTACAAACGCACCGCCGACTCGGTCTGGACCACGGGCGCGCTCCCCGACCAGTTCCGCGCCAGCGGCGAGAACGCCCTCTTCATCGTGCCCACCGTGGCCGACAGCGACCGCGCGCCCCTGCGCTGGAGCAGCCTCGAGGCGCTCCTGGCCGAGGTCGAGCGCGCCGGCTTCACCCGCCCCGCCGGCCCCGTGGTCGCCATCGGCCACAGCGGCGCCTACCGCACGCTCTCCCGATGGGTGGACACCCCGGCCCTGACCGCCCTGGTCCTGCTCGACGCCCTGTACGGCCAGGACGAGGCCTTCGCCCGCTTCGCCCGCCGGGGGCGTCTGCTCATGGTCTCCCACTGCACGGCCGCGCGCGCCCGCCGCTTTCTCACCCGGTTCACCCACGTCCCTCGCCGGGACGCCCTGCCCGACCGCCCGGAGTTCACCGTCGACGAGCGGGCGGCCAACGTCGTCGCGTTCGACACGACGCTGAGTCACACGGCCCTGAACGACAGCGGCGCCAGCATCCCGACCCTGCTGCCCCTGGCGCTGACCCCGCCCATGGGCCCGATGCTGCCCGACGGCGTCCTCGCCCGCATCGACTGATCGGCGGCCCGCCGGGCGGCTCCGCAGTTTCGCCCCTGGCGCGAAGTGGGCGGGTCATGGGAAACACGGGGGATGCGCAATCCGCTCCCCCTGCTCCTCGCTCTCGCCCTCGGCGCCGCCTGCACGGACGTCCCCGCCGAGACCGACGCCGCGCTCGGCCCGTCCGGCACGGGCGACCTGTCGACGCTCCCGCCCGTCGTCGGCGACGGCGGCGTCTCGCTCGGCGACCGCAACCTGGGCCCCGGGCCGACGCCGACCGGAGACGGCGGCCAAGGCGGCGGCGCCGTCGGCCCGCCCTGCCTCCCCGCGCAGGAGGTCTGCGACGCCATCGACAACGACTGCAACGGCCTCGTGGACGAGGTGGGCTGCGCCTGCACCGACCAGTCGGCGTGTTACGCCGGCCCCGCGCAGACCCGCGGCGTGGGCGCCTGCACGGACGGCACCCGCGCCTGCGACGACCGCGGCGAGTTCTTCGGGCCGTGCAGCGGGAGCGTGGGCCCCAGCGAGGACCGCTGCGACGGCGTGGACAACGACTGCGACGGCGAGGTCGACGAGGCCTGCTGCCAGTACCAGGACTGCGACGACGCCAGCATGCCCGGCCCCGGCCCCGGCCCCGGTCCCGGACCGGACATGGGCTGCCTGCCCGGCGACCCCGGCTGCACGCCCCCGGGCAGCGTGGAGAGCTTCGTGGTCGGCGAACGGGTGTCGCACGTACCCATCGACTACGTGATGGTCATCGACAACTCCGGCAGCATGGACGACACGGTGGCCCAGGTCGAAGCGAACCTGGGCGCGTTCGCGACACGCCTGGCCAACGCGGGCTTCGACTACCACTTCGTGCTCGTGGCCGAGCAGGGCACGGATCCGGAAGAGCCGGACGTGTGCGTGCCGCCCCCGATGGCCGGCCCGAACTGCGCGAACACCGACCGGTTCCGGCACCTGGACCAGCACATCGGCAGCCACGACGCCTTCGAGCAGACCCTGGCCTGTGTCGACGAGTGCGACGACGGCGCCGGCGGCTTCCGGAACTTCCTGCGCCCGGACGCCCGCTTGCAGGTGCTCGCCGTGACGGACGACGAGTCGGAGCTGAGCTTCGGCGAGTTCCAGCAGCAGATGACCGACAAGGGCCTGCCCGACTTCACCCTGCACGCCGTGGCCGGTCTGCGCGACGACGACTGCGTGGCCGACGTGGGCAACGAATACATCGCCGGCGCCCAGGCCACGGGCGGCGAGCTCCTGCACATCTGCGACCAGGACTGGGGCCAGGTGATTCAGGTGCTCTTCGACAACACGCTCGTGCAGATCCAGGCCGTGTACCCGCTGGCCGGGCGCCCGGACCCGGCCACGCTCCGCGTGTTCGTCACCCCCCCGGGCGGCGCGGAGATCGAGGCCATCGGTACGTGGGACTACGACGCCGTCGGCAACGCCATCGTGTTCCGCGACGGCGCCGTGCCGCTCACGGGCTCGCAGATCACGGTCCGCTACCTGCCCCTCTGAGCGCGCGCAGGGCCGGTCGCAGGGCGCGCATGGACGCGGCGGGGCTCTCGTAACCCGCCTCGGCCGCCGCGACGCGCCAGGGGTCGCCGCGGAGCACCCGGGCGGCCAGGAGCGTCCGCTCGCGGGGCGACAGGCCGCCGCCCGTGAGGCCCCGAGCGGCCAGCCACGGGCGCACGGCCCAGGCCGCGCCCTCGTAGGGTGCCGGGCCGCTCAGGTACGCGTCCACCGCGGCGTCGAGCTCGGCCGGGCTGGGCGGCGGCGCCACGGGCAGGCCCGCGGTGAGCGCGGCGACGAGCGCGGGGTCGAGCACGAGCTCCCCGGCGGATTGCAGCGCCAGCTGTGCGGGCAGGGCGCGCGACAGATCGGCCGTCAGCGCCGCCACCAGCGCCTCGGCCTCGGGCGAAGCCGGGCGGACCATCACCGCGGCGGGCTCCCCCGACCGTGCCCCCCGGGACACGCCGACCCGCACGAGCCGGTAGCCCAGCGCCCGCCGGAAGGCCACCAGCTCCGCCGTGGCCCCGAAGAGCGTGCCATACAGCTCGGCCGGCTCCGTGGCATGTACGGCCTCGACCAGCCTGCGCGCCAGGCCCAGGCGCCGCAGGTCCGGGTGCGCGGCGATGCGCACGCTCCGCACCATCGAGAGCGTGCCGGCCTCGGGGTGCGCCGAGTGGGACACCAGCGTGTCCGCCAGCGCGTGGCCCCGGATGCGCGTGCGCCCCGCGGCCATGTCCGCGCACATCGCCGCGGGCAGGCCGCCCTCGCGCGCCACCAACGACGCCGCCACCACCCGCCCCCGCCAGAGCAGCCCGTGGAGCGCCAGGTTCGGCGCGTCCAGCATCCGGTGCAGGTCGCCCGGCGTGGTGCGGTAGTGCGCGTGCACCAGCAGCCCGAAGAAGGCCCGGAGCGTCGCCTCGTCCGTCGCGAGCGCGTCGCGGTCGAAGCGGATGTGCTCGATCTCGTTCAGGTTTTTCGCGACTTCGTCCGCGTCGACGGGGGCCGGCGCGGCGTCCAGCAGCAGCAGGTCCGTGACCGCCCGCTCCAGCGGATCGGCCTCGCCCCAGCGGATCGGAGCGTGCAGGGTCAGGCGCTCCAGCGGCCGCGCCTGGCGGGCGGCCCAGGCCAGAAACCGCAGCACGAAGCCCCGCCCGGTGCCCTCGTAGCCTTGCGCCGTGGTCGCGAAGGCCATCCGGGCCTGCGGATGTCGTTCGGCGAGCCGCTGGAGCACGGGCACGGGGAGCTGCGCGGCCTCGTCGACGACGATGGCGTCCCAGGGGGCGGCCTCGGGCGCCGGGTCCAGGAGTTGCTCGAGCGGCACGAAGCGCGCGGCGTCCCCGGCGAAGCGCAGCACCTCGGCGGCGGCCTCGGGCTGGGACGCCGTGACCGCCACCCGCCGGTCGCCCACCGCCCGCAGCGCCAGCCCGAGCGCGCTCGACTTGCCCCGACCGCGATCGGCCAGGAGCGAGGCGCAGCGCGGCTCCGCGGACTGGAACAGGTCGCTCAGGCGCGAGACGACCGCGGCCTGCTCGTCTGTGCCGGTCACCGCGCGCACGGCGGAGGCGAGGGGCGGGAGGGGCGCTTGCGCCGGCAGCGCACGCTCGAAGCGTGTCTGGAACCGCGCGGTCACGTCCCCCGGGCCGTAGGGGTGCACGCAGAGCGCGTCCGTCGCCGGCGGCGGCGCCCCTTCGGGCCACAGCCGCAGGACCAGCGCGCCGCCGCCGCGCACGAAGCCGTGGCACTGCCCGATCAGGTCGGCGTCCAGGCCGGCGTGCAGGTCGAGCACCACGGCGTCGCAGCCCGCGCCCAGCCGCCGGGCGACGTCCCGGGGCCGCACGCCCGTGTGCCCGGGGGGTGCGTCCGACCCGACCCAGAGCACCTCGGCCGGGGGCAGCGCCGCGACCAGGGCCGCCGCCTGCGCGTGGGTCGCCTCGGCGTCGCCGCGCAGCGCGATCAGGGCTCGGGGGGGCATCGACACGGGGGCATTTCAGCCCGGCGGGCGCTACGATGCCAGCCCGATGTCGCGCGCCCAACGCCTGCTGGACCTGCTGCAACTGCTGCACCGGCACCGACGCCCGGTCACGGGCCAGTCCTTGGCGGACGAGCTCGGCGTGAGCGTGCGCACGCTCTACCGCGACATCGCCACGCTGCAGGCCCAGGGCGCGCACATCGAGGGCGAGCCGGGCCTCGGCTACGTGCTGCGGCCCGGCTTCCTGCTGCCGCCGCTCATGTTCTCCGAGGAGGAGCTCTCGGCCCTGGTGCTGGGCATGCGCTGGGTGGCCGATCGCGGCGACGGCCCCCTCGCCCGCGCCGCCCGCGACGCCACGGCCAAGATCGCGGCCGTGCTGCCGCCGGGCCTCCGCGAAGACCTGGACGACGGCTCCCTGGTGGTCGGCCCCGGCCCGCCGCCCATGGCCGGCGAGGTCGAGCTGCCGCGCATCCGCGCCGCCATCCGCACGGAGCACAAGCTGGCGATCGCCTACCGCGACGAGGCCGGGCGCGACTCGCAGCGCACCATCTGGCCCATCGCGTTGGCGTACTTCGACCACGCGCGGGTCGTCGCGGCGCACTGCGAGCTGCGCGGCACGTTCCGGCACTTCCGGGTGGACCGCATCGCCGCGCTCTCGGTGCAGCCCGACCGTTACCCGCGGCGCCGGAGGCTGCTGCTCGCCGAATGGAAAGCGACCCTCGGGATCGACTCCTGACAGAAACTGTCAGGGGTGCCGGGCACAGTGGCCTCACGACGCGAGACGGACTCGCGCCGCCACCGCCCAGAAAGGCCCGCACCATGCAGCCCAGCACCTTCGTGATCCTCTACGTCGCCCAGCCCGCCACCAGCACCGAGTTCTACGCGCAGCTCCTCGGCGCCGCCCCCGTGGAGCAGTCGCCGACCTTCGCCATGTTCGTGCTCTCGCCGGGCGTGATGCTCGGCCTCTGGGGCAAGGACGGCGTGTCGCCGGCCCCCACGGCCGCGGGGGGCGGCGGCGAGCTGGCCTTCGTGCTCCCGAACGACGCCGCCGTCGACGCCCGCCACGCCGAGTTCGTCGCCCGCGGCCTGCCGGTGATCGAGGCGCCCACGGCCCGCGACTTCGGCTACGCCTTCACCGCGGTCGACCCGGACGGCCACCGCATCCGCTACTTCGCGCCGGTTGGGATGTGATCAGGCCTTGGGTTTCCGGGGCCTCGGGGCCTTCGGCGCCTTGGGCGGCAGCTGGGCGGTGAACTCGAGCGCCTCCCGGGCCATCGCCGAGAGCGTCTCGGCGGGCAGCGCGTCCGGGGCGACCTGCAGGTACTCCTTCCACGGCCGCCCCGGGATGGGCTCGAAGTGGGCGACCGGCGCCACCGCCAGGGCCTTGGCGCGCGCCTCGCCGACGCGAATCACGAGCGTCTGGGCGAAGGTCCCGAAGAACATCTGCCCGAACACGAACGCACACGGGTGCCCGAACATCTGCCCCCGCATCGCGCGGGGGTCGTCGGGGATCAGGCGTTCGAAGGCGGCGGTCGTCTCGGCGTTGGGCTTTTCCATGGACCCGAGCGGTATCACATGGCCTTCGCGCTCGCAGCCCCCGACGTCGCCACGGCCGGCCCCTCGGCCAGCGTGAGCTCGGCGATGCCATCCTGGAACGCCACCCGGGCGAGCATCAGCTTCTCCTGCCGCTGCACGATCTCCAGGGTGTTCTGCTGAACCTTCTCCGAGATCTGCCTCATCTTGGCCTGCAGGTGGCTCGTCAGCGAGCCGCCCGTCTTCGTCAGGCCCAGGGAGACGATCTGCCCGTGCAGCTCGTCCATCCGAAGCCGGAACTCGTCGCCGCGCTGGCGCAGGTTCACGATGGCCTCCTCGCCGTCGACCATCTCACGGTTGAGCTTCAGCAGGTGCTCCATCTGCTTGGCGAAGCCCGGCGAACGCTCCGGGTCCGACAGATAAGCCTTCACCATGCTCAGACCGTCCGGCGTGCGCAGGTCGAGCGTGCGCGTCATCGGCGTGGTCTCCTCGATCTCGACGGTCTTCGTCTCGCCGGCGGCGAGCTGCACGCGGTAGAGCCGGGACTGCCCGTACTGCTCGGCCTCCTGGGGGGACTTCGTGATCGTCCAGCCGCGGGTCGTCGTGTGGCGCAGGAGCACCGTGGCGGCCGTGGTCTGGCGGTTGGTCACGTTCAGCTTGGTGGTGCGGCGATGGCTCACCTCGCAGGTCAACACACCGCGCTGCACGGTCATCAGGCGGGCGATGTGATCGCCCTCGTCGCCCGTGCGCTCCACCACGACCTGTCGGTCGAGCGCGAAGGGCACCACGGCGGTCGAGTGGGGCGGGATGGCCTCGGTCAGGCCCTCGCCGATGAACCGCGACTGACCGTAGACCGTGACCGGCCCGGACTCGAGCGTCGAGTCCGTCGGGTTGCGGAACAGCACGGAACGAAAGGCGAATCGGCCGTCGCCCCGGTCGGACTCCGGGTCGAAGAGATACACGATCTCCCCCTCGGCGGCGTCGTCCAGGATGGCCACCATGGCGCTCGTGCCGCGCAGCACGGACATCGGCGTGCTCGACTCGAAGTGGCTCTCGCCGACCGGGCTGGCGTCCGCGCCGGGCGCACCGGCCTTGTCCGCGCCCGTCGCCGGGGGCGTGGCGGCGGCCACCAGGCGCACGCCGGCTTTCTGACCAGCGACCACACCGCGGCCCTGGGCCTCGACCTGCGCCGGGGGCACGCCCTCCTTGATCAGCTGGTTGCGCAGCACGTTGGCGCGCTCGACGGCCCGCATCTGCGGATCGGGCTCGCCCGGCTCGGCGAACCCCTCGATGACCAGCGTGTCACCGCGCTGCCGCAGGCTCTGCGCCAGGGCGCGCACCTTGTTGGCGCTCTCGGCGCGGCGGCTGACGTCCTGCTTGGCCTTCTCGCGCTGCGGCGCGCGGGGCGCCGCCGCGACCACGCTCTTGGCGGCCATCGCCCGCCCCGCCGTCGGCATCGCCTCCTCCGCGGAGTACGTGTCCGGCGCGTCGGCGTAGGCCAGGGTCGTCTCCTGCTCGTCGGCCTCCGTGGGCAGGTCCTCGGCGGCGAGCTGGTCGATGACGTGTTCGCCGGCGGTGTTCTTGAACAGACTCCCGCCCGTGGGCGGCGCCACGGCGAAGCGCTCCTCGGTCTGCAGCATGTCGCGGTGCACCGTGCGCACGCTCTTCAGGTCGTAGCGGAACGCCAGGGCCGAGCTGCTGCCCACGCCCACCTTCACGGCGTTCCAGTCCTCGCCCGAGGTGTTGTCCACGATGGCCCAGCCCTCCAGGCCGACCTTGCCGGCCGGGTCGAGGACCACGCGGTAGCTCGGTTTCCAGGCCGGCGACTCGGTCACGTAGGTCAGCACCACGTCGCGGATCTTCGAGCCGTCGGCCGCGGGGGGCAGCGTGACGGTCATGTCCACCGTCCCGCTCCCGCTCGCCGGCGTGCCCGCCCCGGGGAAAGACACGGGCAGGGGCTTGCCCGTCTTGGCGTCGGCCACGGTGAGCGACTTCAAGAAGTCGTCGATCTTGTCCGCCGGCACCGACAGACGCAGGGCGTCGCCCTCGATGGACGCGCGGCGCTCGTAGTAGGCCACGCCGTTGCGATAGACCACGACGCGCCCGAGGGCGGCGTCGTCCGTGGACACATAACTGGATCGACCGCAGGCGGGCAACAGACCGCACACACCGGCGAGCAAGGCGAGATTCTTCAGTGAATTCGGGCGCATGGACAACCTCCGTGGGTCTGTCCACGCACGAGGTCCGGCGGCGATCCAAAATTGTGCGGCACCCGGTGAATTTTCGCCGGGGGCGGACGAGGATGGGGCTCACATGCGCACGCTCACCCCCTGGATTGCGCTGGCGGTCGCGCTCCTCTCCGGCCTGGCCGGCGGTCTCTTCACCCGGCGGCGACACCGGGCGGACGCCACCTTCTCGCTCGCCACCGCCCTCCGCCGCGCGCCGGCGCTGTGGCTGCTCGGCGGGATCCCGCCGGCGCTGCTGCTCGGTCACTTCGCGCTGCAGGCCGCCCCCGGGCTGTGGTGGTCGCTCCCGCCCCTCGTCGAGCGTCACTATCTGCTCGGCGTCTGGTCGCTGCTGATGGCCGCCAGCGGCGGGCTCTTCGGCGCCGTCGTCGGACTGGCGTTCGCCGAGCGACACGCCGAGCGGTGGAAGGCGGTGGTGGCGAGCGCGCTCACGCTGGCGGCCCTCGAGGTCCCGGCGTATCGGAATTCGAGGCCCGTGGCCCCCACGCTGTCCGAACGCACCGGGGACGACGGCGTCGTCCTCCAGACCAGCGAGGTCACCTGCGCCGCGGCCAGCGCGGCCAATCTCCTGCGCCTCGCCGGCCGCCCCGCGACGGAGCGGAGCGTCGCCGAGGCGTTCGACATCACGACGTTCGGCTCGACGACGGCCGACATCACGATGGGGTTCGCGTCCATGGGCATCCCCTGCGAGCGCGTCGAGGTCTCCCTGGACGCGCTCCGATTCCCCGCGATGTTGTTCGTGGACGTCGGCGAGGCGGGCGCCGAGAACCACGCCGTCGTGGCCGTGCGTCGCGAGGCCGAGCGGGTCGAGATCTGGGACCCCCTGGACGGCCGCCGATGGCGCACCGCCGCCGATCTGGACCGCATCTGGCGCGGTCGCGCGCTCCTCTGCGAGATCGCCGCTCGACCGTAGGTCTGCGTCCGGGCCCCTCAGTCCGGTACGGGGCGCGCCCAAGGGCGGTCGCAGGCCCGGCCCGACGCCGCCGCGCGCCATTGGTCCATAGACTCGGTCTCCGGACGGGCCTCCCACCCCGCGGCCGCCGCTCGAAGGCGGTCCGGGTCCCGCAGGTCGAGCCGACACAGCATCTGCTCGTTGGCCACGCCCTCGGCGACGAGACGCCACCGGAGGTCGTCGAACGCCACCTTTGGATGCCGCTCGAGCGCCCGCGAGAGGAACACGAAGTGGGCGATGGGTCGGTCGTGCGGCTCGAAGGCGCGCCGCAGGAAGGGCTTCGCGCGTCGGGCGGGCCACGCCGCGGCGGCGCGGTAGTAGGCTTCGAGGCCCACCGCGGTCTCCGCCCGAAGCAGCGCCTCGGCGGCCCGTCGAAATGGCCCGAAGAGGCTCGGATGGGGCCATGCTGCGACGGCGTCCAGGGCGCCTTCGCGCCGCTCGGGGTCGTCGAGCGCCGCGACCACGAGGGGCAGGACCGGCGCGAACCGGCGCTCCGCCAGCACGGCCAACAATCTCGGATCGCGCTCGGCGGCCTCGAGCAGCGCCGGCCCGGGGGCGGGGTCCTCGGCCGCCATGTCGAGGCGGTGCCTCAGCGGCACCGGGGCCAGGTAGACGGCGGCCCGCACACGGCGCAGCTCCTCCGGATTCAGGCGGGGCCACGCGATGGCGAGGAGTTGGTCGCCCACGAGGACCTGAAACACATCGCAGTCGCTGCCGAGATTCAGTGGGTCCGGATCGCCGAGGTGCGCGAGCAGGGGCCCCAGGTAGACGCGCCCGCTGAGTTCGACGAACTGTCGATACGCATGGACCCGGAACGAGGGCGTCCCCTCGTCCATCAGGTTCGAGAGCGCCGCATCGCTGCCGTCCGTGCCGAGCCAGCGCTGGACCTCGTCGTGGTCCTCTCGCGCCCGAGCGGCCGCCGCCGCGGCGACCGGATCCGGCGGACCGGAGTACGGCGCCGTGTCGTCGACGACGAGCGCGAGCGGGAGCAGGAGCCAAACGAACAGGGCCACCGATCACGCTCCCGCGTCGTCCGCCGCGATGGCCAGAGTCGTCACGACCGCCGAAAGAAACGCAATCTCGAACGCAAACCGCCCGACGACCGTGCGTCTTCGCATGAGCAGTCCCTCCGTCCGCAAGAGCGTAGCGGCGGGCGGCGACTCCGCAAGCGTGTTGTTCTGCACCGGATGCGGACCCCAAGGAGGCGACATGACGACCGCTCCCCCGACCCTCGAGCGCGCGCAGGCGCTGCTCTCCCAGACATGTGGTCCGTCCGGCGACGGTGACTGCGAGGAGCACGGGCGCCCCGACCTGCGGGCGCCACCCGAAAGGGAGCTCATCGAGGTTCTGCCACAGTTGCCAACGCGCGACCGGCAGCGCCTCCGGGAGGATTTCGTCCAGGCCTTCGAGACGAGCCATTGCAGCTTCGGGCAGCGCAACCTGCTTCATGTCCTCGGGGCCGTCCGCGACGACGCCCTCGTGGAGGCCGCCGGGCGACGTCTGAACACCCGACCCTCGATCGTCCGCGCCCGGTACCTCGTGTATCAGGCCCAGCTCGGGCGGACCGATTTCCTGCCGACGGCCTGGGATCTGCTGACACCGGAGCCGAGCTTCTACCGCCTGCGAGCACTCCACACCATCGCGCTGCTGGACCCGGCCGCGCTGCCGCGGGCGCTGCAGCGGATCGAGCACGACGCGCCGCCCCGAGTCTTCTACACGGACGACGAAGACTTCTGCATGAGCGCGGTGTTTCGCATCCTCACCCGTGCAGGTCTGCCCGTCACCCACTTCTCACGCGAGGGGGACGCGCGCAACGCCCTCGCCCGGTGCCAGTCGCCGGACTTCGACGTCTTCATCACGGACTGTCGGAAGCCCCACCACTCCGGGGGCGAGCTGATCTCGGCGCTGCGTCGGGCGTGCCCGCGGTACGTGCCCGCCATGGTCCTGAGCTTTCTCGGCGGGGATCCACTCCAGGCCCCCGGCCACGAGATGGACTTCGTGGTGGGCAAGCCGTGGGAGAACGTCGTCCTCAAAGCCGTCGTTCGTTTGCTCTGGCCGGCCCCCGGCGACGCCGCGCGGCTGGCCGAGACCGATCTGAACACGGCGTGGGCGATGCTGACCTGAGGCGCCCGGGCGCGCATCGCCTACACTGCTCCCCATGCCGAACCACAACTGGGAAGTCAGCCACGGTCCGCGGGTCTGCTACGCGCAGGTGACCGCCCGCGAGGTCATCGTCGGGCAGCACTACGGCTCGGGCCACACGGACTCCGCGGGCGTCTGCTCACACGCGGAGTTCCTCGCCGGGCGCTTTCAAGACATCGTGCGCGGCGACCTGGGCGAGGCGTGCCTGCAGGAGATGATCGACGTCGTGCGCGGCGCCCCGAACGACCTCGCGTTCGCCGCCGAGCGGGCCCGCCTCCGGGCGGTGCGTGCCGTGCTCGACGCGCTCCCGGTCGACCCGTCGCTGCCGGCGCTGCTCGCCGCGCCGGGGGTCGTACACGGCCAATGGGCGCTGTACCACGGCTGTCCGGTGAGCCTCGCCGCGCCCGGGGCCACGCTGTCCATCGACCTCGCGCTGCACGCGGTCGTCCGCCCGTCGGGCGGCCCGGCCGTGACCCACACGCTGCCCGGGTATGTCTCCGGCGCGGTCTTCGCGGGGGGCGTTTGGCTGCTGAACATCGGCGGCGTCGTGGCGTTCGATACCGAGGGGCGCCGGCGGTCCCCAGAGGCCCTCGCCCTGGCCCCCTGGGGCACCACCCTGCGCGGCTGGGACGTGTACGCCGCCGGCGAGCGCCTGCTCTTCACCTACAAGTGGTTCGACGCGAACGACGGCGGCCCGGGTGTGTGCGAGTTCCGGCCGGATGCGGGTTTCGTGGGCCACTGCCCGCTCGACGCGCCGCCGCCCTCGGCGCCCACGCCCCTGGAGTATGTGCAAAGACCCGACGCCGACGGCCGCGACTGAGCCCGGCCCCCCTCACGGCGGCAACTCGTCCGGCGGCAGCGACACGATGGTCACGATCGCCGAGGTCCGGCAGCGGGCGGAGTCGGACGACACGCCTTCGTCGTCCGTCACACGCAGCTCGGCGGTGTAGTGTCCGACCAGATCGACGAAGAACTCGGCAACGGGCGTGCTCGGGTTGTCGGGCGATCCGAAGCCCCCCGGGTCCTGGGCGCTGAGCCACTCGCTGGGCTGGCTGGTCGAGCCCTCCGGCCGCTCCGTGATCACCCACTCATAAGACCTGGGACGCCCGGGGTGCTCCGGGTCGTCGGGATCCGGGTCAGGGTCGAACGAAAGGGTCCCGTCCAGCACGACCACCGACAGCGCCGGAACCTCGAACATGCTCGGCGTGGCCACGGCGATCGGACAGGCGTTCTCCGCGCCGCGCCCTGCGAGCGCCACCTCGATCACCGGGGTTTCGGGGTCGTTCGTGTGGACCCGCAGCGCGCCCGTGTAGTCGCGCGCCTCGCGCGGGTCGAAGTTCACCTGCACGTCGAGGCCCGGGTCGGGCGCGTCCGGCGTCGCGCCGGGCACGGACAGCGGCAGCGCGGCCACGGTCTCCGCGTCCAGCGTGAAGGCCGGATCCGTCTCGGCGGTGAGCTCCAGGCGCTCGATGCGCAAGGGGTCCACGCCGCAGCTCCCGATGCGAATCGAGCGATTGTCCGGGCGGCGCAGGCGGGACGCCTCGAAGTCGACCGCGGCGGGCGTCACCCTCACGCACGTGCCCGTGGCGTTGGCCTGCAACGGGACGACGATCTCGGGGCGCTCGGGGTCCGACGAAGTGATGCGGAGCTCGGCGAACTGTGGCCCCTGGTCCCAGGGCGCGACGGTCACCTGGATGTCCACGCTCGCTCCGGGCTCCAGGGCCGGCAGGGCCCCCGCTCGGACGAGATCACGCCCGTCGGCGAACACCTGAAACACGGGCGAGCCGTGAAGCGACAGCTCGTCGAAGGCGAGCCGCGCCCCACCCACGTTGGACAGAGTCAGCGTCAGCGAGACCGGCGCCGCGCCGCTCTCGGCCGCCACCGGGGCGACCCGGCCGAAGTCCAGGGCCTCGGGCGAGACCTGGAGCGTGCCGCGGGCCGCTTCGACCGCAGCGCCGCCCGCGCCGGCGTCGGCCTCGGCAGACGCATCGACCGCCGCCTCGTCCTCCGCCGCGAGACAGCCACCGAGGCCCAGCGCGCAGAACACACCGATCGCGAACTTCGCCATGACCCCTCCGATCCGTGCCACCAGCGTAGCCGCCCGCCCCGCGCCCGAAAGGGCAATCGCGTGCACCCCGGGCCCTGCGCGAGTTGACGCCGGTCTCTTCCGACGGATACGGTGCCGCCATGGGACGAACGAGGGGAATCCTGGCGATGGGCGCGGTCGCGTCGTGCTGCGCGGGCTGCGTGACGATCTCGCATACGACGCAGTCCGGGTCGATGCGCGCCCGCCTGCCGGGCAGTCACGTGATCCACGTGCGGCCCGTGACCGGGGACGTGCTGATCCGCGCGGCCATGGGGGGCACGGTGCGCCTGGACTCGGCCCCCGCGGAGGTGAAGTTCGGGTCGCCCATGTACTTCGATCACACCCTGGGCGTGGTGGTCGACGCGGCGGTCCCCTACATCGGCGCCAGCATGCTGTTCAACGTGCCCGCCGGCGATCCGGAGGGGGCGACCGGCCAACCCGCCCCGCCGGAGCCCGGCGGCACGTCGCTACAGTATGGCCTGCGCCTCCGCCTGACGACCCCGGGCGATCGAGTCTTCGTCGCCGGCCTGTTCGAGGGCGGCTACCGGTCGTATCAATACACGGGGCACGTGGTCCAGACCTGCTACTCCGGCTATGGCTACGGAAGTACACCGAGTTGCAGCGCCGTGGACGACTGGGACGAGTCCGACCACGGTCACGGGGGCGATCACGACGACGGGGAGGTCTACGTCACGGCCTCGCTGCTGCCCGTCGTCCGCATCGGCGAGGCGCGCTATCTCTACGCCGGCATCGGGCTCGACAACCTCACGACGGGCTGGCAGGAGGTGGAGTCGACGAGCGTCGCCGGTGGCGCCAAGGTCACCTACTACGACGCGTCCGTCTTCCCCCTCTACGTGGGCACGGACTTCATGCTGGCGAAACACGTCTCGCTGCTCGTCTCGGCCGCGTTCATGCTCGGCTCGATCGACATCCCGACCAGCCTGGACGCCGCGGTCTCCGCCGACTTCTGACCCCGGACGACGGGCCTAGTCGCACAGCCCCCGCGGCACGAGCGCGGCGTAGTCCTCCGTCGACCGGAGCGTGAACCTCGTCGCGTCGATGACCGCCTTGGCCTTGCGCGCGTCGTCCTCGTCGAACACCACCACGAAGTCATCGCCCCACACGTCGAGGCCCTCGGGTTTGCCCGCCAGCGTCTTGCAGATGCGGAACCGCAGCGGGTCGGGCCGGCCGTTGGCGTCGAGCTCGGTGACGGCCAGGAAACCGGCGACGTCGTTCAGCGTCGTGCCGGCCCCCTCGTAACTCCAGGCCATGTAGAGGCGCCCGTTCAGGTAGAGCGCGTCGCTCATCTGGTAGGCCCGGCCGTCCGGCGAGGGGTTGCCCAGCGTGGTCGCGACGCCGGCCTCGTCGGCCGTCTTCGAGGGCGAGGCCCGCGTGCCCAGCAGCAGGTGCACGGGCGTGGGCGCGATGGACTCCAGCCGCGTCGCCGCCCCGAGCGCCGTGACCGTCGGGGCCACCCCCACGCTGGTCTGCGTCGCGCAGTTCGTGGCCGGATCACAGCGCCAGACCGTGTTGCCCGTGGCGTTCAGCAGCAGGAACGTGCCCGTGGCCGGCTCCCAGCGCAGGCCCTCCCACTTCGGCGTGACGCCGTTCGGGCGCACGGACATCGACCGGACGGGGCTGTTCGTCCCGAGGGCGAGGGGCAGAGTGTAGGCCGCCAGCACGCCGTCCTTGTCGTTCGCGACCCAAAGCGTGTCGCCGACCACGGCCGCGCCGCTCGGCTCCCAGAGCGTCGAGCCCGCCGGCGCGGTCAGGATGCGCTGGTACGGGATCGCCGCCGGGCAGGGTCCCTGATCGCAGCCGCCGCAGTGGGTCGTGTCGTAACCCTTGGCGGCGTCCTCGTCGATCTGCCCGTCGCAGTCGTCGTCGTTGCCGTTGCAGCCGTCGTAGGTGGCCGTGGGGCGGCAGAGCGGCAGGCACTCGGCGGGCGTGGGCGGCTCGGCGACGCAGCCGGGCGCGCAGCCGTCGCCGGTCTCCTCGTTGGCGTCGTCGCAGGCCTCACCGGCCTGGCGGATGCCGTCGCCGCAGCGGGCGAGCGTGCAGTCGGGCAGGCAGGGGCCGGCGAGCGCGTTGGCCGCGCCGTCGTCGCAGGCCTCGTCGCCGAGCAGGCGGCCGTCGCCGCAGAACTCCGCCGTGCAGTCCGCCGCGCAGCCGTCGCCGTCGTCGGTGTTGCCGTCGTCGCAGGTCTCCTCGCCCTGCCGCACGCCGTCGCCGCAGCCCGCGAGCGTGCAGTCGGGCAGGCAGGGCCCGGTCAGCGTGTTCGCCGCGCCGTCGTCGCAGGCCTCGTCCGCCTGCCGCACCGCGTCGCCGCAGCGCTCCGGCCGGCACTCGGCCGTACAGCCGTCGCCGTCGGTCGTGTTGGCGTCGTCGCAGCCCTCGCCGGCCTGGCGGATGCCGTCGCCGCAGCGCGCGGGCGTGCAGTCGGGCAGGCAGGGCCCGCCGAAACCGTTGGCGGCGCCGTCGTCGCAGACCTCGCCGGCCTGCACCGTGCCGTCCCCGCAGCCCTCGACGACACACGCCGCCGTGCAGCCGTCGCCGTCCACGGTGTTGCCGTCGTCGCAGGCCTCGCCCTGCGCCTCGTCCGTCCGACCGTCGCCGCAGCGGGCGAAGCGCAGCCACCGGCCGCGGATGGCCGGCGCCGCGATGTCCGGCGCCACGTTGCCCGAGTCCGCCCAGGCGATGAGCACGCCGGCCTCGGTTCGTGCCGGCAAGGCCACAGTCGTCTGCGCGCCGTAGGTGGCCGACTCCAGGAGCTGGTCGGGGCCGTCGAAGGCGCCGTCGAAGCCCAGCAGGCGGCCGCGGATGCCCGTCGACGACACGTCCGGGGCCTCGCGGCTGTCGTCGGTGAAGGCGACGAGCCAGCGGCCCTCGGCGCCCAGGGCGGTCACCGCGGGCAGGTTCTGGTTGCGGCCCCGGGTCGTCGCGACGTCGAACTCCTCGCCGAGCGGCGCGCCGTCCGCACCCACGCGCCGACCCCGGATCTCGTACCCCAGCGCGGCCCCGGCGGCCTGGTAGTCCGTGAAGACCACCAACAAACGCCCGTCCGGCGCGAAGGCCAGGTCCGACTGCCGCTGGTCGCCCTCCGCCCGGGCGCTGAGGCGCGCGTCCGGGCCCGCTGGCGTATCGTCGGCGCCGAACAGCCGCAGGCGCACCTGGGTGCCCGTCGTGTCCCCCGCCGTGAGGCTGGCATCCGTGAAGGACACGGCCCATCGACCGTCCGCGGCCACGGCCAGCGCCGGCTCGGTCTGGTCGTTCGGGGTCGTGGAGTTGACCAGGATGTCATTCGCCGCGAGCGTGCCGTCGGCGTCCACGCGGCGGGCCCGAATGGCCGCGACCGAGGTGTCCGGCGCGGTCCGGCTCGTGTCGCGCCAGGCCACCAGGAAGCCGCCGTCCGGCGTCGCGGCGACGACGGGCTGGGACTGATCGCCCGTCGTCAGGCGGTTGACCACGAAGTCCGCGGCGTCGAGCGGTTGGCCATCGGCGTCGAAGCGCCGCGCGCGGACGGCATAGCCGGTCACGTCCGGCGCGACGGCCCGGTTGTCCGCCCACACCACCAGGAACACACCCGCGGACGAGGCCGCCACGGCGGGCGTCTGCTGGACCTTGGTCGAGCTGGTCTCGATGACGAAGTCGTCGCCCAAGGGCAGGCCGCTGCTCGCGAAGACCCGCCCGCGCAGGGCGTCGCCGTTGACCGCGTCCGCCGTGAGGCCGGAGCGGTCGCGGAAGACCAGGAGCGTGTTGCCCCCAGGCGCCGTGGCCACGACGGGCGTGTCCTGCGCACCGGCGACCGTGGTGTTCAGCAGCGTGTCGGGCGCCACGAAACAGAGCGGCTCCCCGCAGAAGCCGAGCGCCTGCGTCGCGGCCTCCAGCGCGGCCTCGGGCGCATCCTGGGACGCGCAGGCGCCCAGGCCCAACGCCCCGAGCGCCGTGAGCGTGGTCGACGCAAATGCACCCCTGCCATGTCTCGACATGCGAAACTCCCTTAACTCCCGCGAGTCTTCGAACACACGGCGCACGCCCGGCGCGCCGCGCTCGTTCGGGAGCACCCTACTCCGCCGCGGAGACGACCGTCATCCCGGGGCTTGACCTGGGACAAGGCGTCGGCGAGCGTCCGACGATGTGGGGTCGATCAGGGCTTGCCGGGCTCGATGCGCAGGCCGCCGGCGGCTTTGAACGCGAGATCGAGCGCCGCGGTCGCCGTCTCCTTCGCCGCGCCGGTCAGCGGCGCGGCCTCGTCGTCGAGCAGCACGACGTCGAAGCGGTGCGAGGGAAACCCGTAGCTCAGCGTCGCGTCCGGCTGGCCGGAGTGCTGGCACACCGGGCCGGAGGGGAACCGCTCCGGCGTGCCCCAATACACCACGTACGGGAATGTCGTCGGCGTCTTGCCCCCCACCGTCAGGGTGCCCGCGCGCTCCTGGGCGGCCGGGTAGGCCGGGCAGCACGCCTCGCCGAAGACGCCGACCCCCTTCACCCCGGCCTTCTCGAGCTTCCGGGCGATGTCCGTCGTCGACCCCGCCGCCGACAGGTCGGGCCCGCGCGACGTGGCCTCGTAGGTCACGCCGTCGATCGCGAACTTCACCGCGACCTCGGGCGCCTGACCGGCCTGCCAGCAGGCGGCCGCGTCCTTGCGCTTCAGGTTGAGGGCGCCGGCCTCACCCGTGCAGGGGTCGCAGGCGTTGTCGATCTTGCGGACGATCTTCTGACCGCCGCAGATGAGGGTCCACTCGATCGGGCCGAAGGACGCGACGCTGCCCTCGCTGCATGTGTTCAGGCGCTCGCCGAACCTGGGCGAGCCCGACGGCGACGCGGTCACGCCCAGGTGGAACGTGTCCGCCTCACCGACGAGGCTCAGCGTGAGGTCGGGCAGCTTCTTGTCTGCCGGGCCCGTGGCCGTGAAGGCCACCGGCGGCCCGACGACGTTCGGCGCCCGGGCGAGATCCAGCGGCGAGGGGGCCTCGGTCGCGGGCGCGGAGCCGGCCGACGGGGCGGTCGTCCCAGGGGCCGCCGTCGGGGGCGCGGTCGCCGCGACCGTGGCAGGCGCGGGCGCTGTCGTCGTCGCCGGTGCGGTCGGCGCGGCCGGCGCCGGAGGCTTCGAGCAGCCGGACACGCCGAGGCCACCCAGAGCGACCAGCGCGGCCAGGCGCACCACGGCCCTTCCCGGGCGCGCGACGACGAACATCGAGGATTCACCCATGACGCTCACTCCCCCATCGGTGGTTTGCGGCCGGTGGGGACCATACAGCACTTGGACACGAGCGTCGTGCGCGCCGGTCAGAGGTCCAGGCACCCGCAGCCGCAGGCGGGGTGCACGTAGGGCCGCTGGCCCGGCCCGCAGTCGAGCAGCGTGCCCTGGCATGTGACGCGGTCCGCTGCGCGGGGGTGCCACGCCGGATCGCCGTCGACCGGACAGACGCGCGGGTACGCGCACCCGACGGTGCAGCCGGGGTCGAAGTAGGGCACCGCGCCCTCGGGGCACAGGAAGGGGTTGTCGACGTGCCGCGTGTCCCCGAACACGAGGAGGTCGACGTCATCAGGCCCCGGCTGGCAGGCGCGATCGGGGGGCTGCTGCTGCGTGTCCGCGCAGCCACAGCCGCAGCCGCGGGCGCTCCACTGCAGCTCGCCGGCGTCACAGGGGCCGTCGTTGATGCAGCCGAACTCCTCCGGGCTCGAGTAGCCCCAGCGGGGGTCCCGCGCGGGGTCGGGGCAATGCGACACCGCCGGGCCGACACATCCGCAGCCGCACAGGGGGTTGAAGAACTTTCGCTGGCCGGGGTCACAGGCCCAGTCCTGCGTCTGACACACGGCGAGGTCGTGGGATGCATAGCGAACGCCCGGCTCCTCCGGGTTGGGGCAGCCGAGCGCCAGGTCCCAGGTGCCGCAGCCGCAGCCGCAGCCCGGCAGGTCGAAGGGCACCTGGTTGGGGCCGCAGCGGCGGTCGCCGGCCGTCGCGGCCGCCGGGCAGGCCAGGAGGCGCCGGTCGCTGTAGACCGCATCGCCCAGCGTCGGGCAGAGCTGCGCGCCGCCGCACTGGTGGGCGTCCTCGTGGCAGGCCGAGGGCCCGACGTCCGCGCCCAGGTTCGCGGCGGCGCAGGCCTGCGTGCAGGCTCTACCGAGGGTCGCCGCGTCGTTGCAGGCCAAGGCGAAGCAGGCGTCCGCGATGCCCCGCTCGCAGGTGCAGCCCACCTGCGTCTCGCCGACGTCCACCGCCACGGGCGGGGGCTGGCAGGCGGCCAGCTCGGCGCCGCAGTCGGTGAGGGCGCCGTTGATGCCATATTGGGCGCAGGCGGCATTGCAGGCGTCCGCGTCCCCCGGGAAGGGGCACTGCGCGCGGTCCCAGAGCGCGTGCGCCTCGAGGCCGTTGAAACACTGGCAGGTCAGACAGAAGGGCCCGCCGGGGCAGCCCTCGGCGATGGGATGGCAGCCATCGGCGCACTGGACCTCGCCCGCGCCGCACTCGGCGCACACCGCCCCGGGCGCGAGGCAGGTGGCGGGGCCGCACGGGACTCGACCCGCGAGGCACACGCCATCGCAGGGCAGGCCGATGTCGATGCAGCTCGCACCGCAGTGAAACTGATCGGCGCCGCAGCCGGGCTCGCAATAGGTCCCGGGCGCGTAACAGGCCCCGCCGCACTCGACCTGCCCCGCCGCGCACAGGGGCGGCGCCTCGCAGGGGGTGCCCTCGGGCACGCAGGCGGCGTTGCACAGGGTCTGTCCGGGCGGGCAGTCCGCGCACGTCCAGCCGCAGTCGTGCAGGAGCACCCAGGCCAGCACGGCCGGATCGGCGGTGGGCCCCAGGGGACCGAGCTCGACCTCGGCCCGCGTCGGCGGGCGATTCGGGTCCGAGGAGACACAGGTGCAGATCACCCCGGGCACGGGGTCCAGTCGCGCGGCGCAGGTCAGCCGCTCCGTGCCGTTCGCGTTCGAGAGCGCGCACTCGCCGCACAGGCCGGCCTCGCAGACGAGCGGCTTGCAGTCCTCGGCGCGGGGCGGCTGGCAGCCCACGTACCGGAACACGACCGGCAGCAGGTGGGAGAACCCGCGGATCTCGCCGCGCAGCGTCGCCTCGCCGAGCCGGGCGGCGGTCACGGGCTGGTAGTCGCCGGAGTCGCCGGGGGCGTGCAGCAAGAGCAGCGCCGACTCGGGGGGCAGGCCGTCCGGCACGTTCGCCGCGTCGACGGTCACCGTCACGCGGACGGGCCCCTGGAACACGAGGCCCGAGGGCTCCAGCCGCAGGCCACCGCCCACGGCCGTCGTGTCCGCCGGGAGCACCGGCGCGGCCTCGGCGAACACGCGCAGCGTCTCCACGTGGTCGAGCGCCCCCGGCGTCACCTCGAGCCGGAACCCGGGGCCCTCGAGGGTGCCGCCCTCGGGTCCGATGGCGGCCTCGGCCAGCGGGCCACCGGGCGCGGCCGCGTCGGCCTGGGTGCCGCCGGGCGGCGGGCCACCGTCTGCGCCGCCGCTGACGCTCCCGCCGGCGCGCCCACCCCCGCTGCCGCCGCGGGCCGCATCTTGCCCGTCCATGCCCCCGGCGGCGCCACCGCCCGTGTCCCCGCCCGCGTCACCACAGGCCCAGAGCAGCACCACCACCGCGCTCGCGCGCCATCGTCTCCCGACCACGTTCCCTCCCTTCGTCGCCGCGGCGACGCCTTTCGGGGGAGTAGTCCGAGCGCCGGAATCTGCGCGCGAGATCGACGAGAACGCGCGTCAGCGCCACCCCGTGACCGCGCCGTGGGCCATCAAGAGCCCCATGCGGGCCAGCACGCCGCCGTAGAGCGCGGCGTTGACCGGCGCCGGGTAGCCGCGCGCGAAGTGTTTCTCGTGGAAGAGGATCATCGACCAGTGGGCGTCGAAGACCGCCCGGAAGCGCCGCCGGCGCCGGCTGTAGGCGTTCTGGTGTTCGATCACGGCCTCGGGCCGGTAGTGCACCGACCAGCCCGCCGCCCGCGCGCGCAGGAACCAGTCGACGTCCTCGCAATACAGGAAGAAGCGCTCGTCGAGCGGCCCGATGCCCTCGAGCATCGCCCGCCGCGCCACCATGCAGCAGCCCGTGCAGGCCTCGACGCGGTGGGGTTGCGCGGGGTCCAGGCCGGCGGCGTGGAAACGCGCGAGGCGTCGGCTCTTCGGGAACAAGCGGCTCAGCATCAGCGCGCGGGCCGCGGCGTCGGCGGGGCTGGGGATCATGCGCATCGCCGACCGCTGGTCCGTGCCGTCGGGGTTCAGCACCCGCGGACCGGCGAAGCCCACGCCCGGGTTCGCGTCCAGGAACGCGACGAGGGCCGCCAGCGCGTCCGGGCGCACGGTCGTGTCCGGGTTCAGAAGACACACGTACTCGCCGCGGCTCAGACGCAGGCCGGCGTTGTGGCCGTAGGCGAAGCCGCCGTTCCGGGGGTTGCGCACGACCTCGGCCAGCCGGTCGCCGAAGCGCTCGACGACCCGCTCGACGCTGCCGTCCGTGCTCCGGTTGTCGACCAGGATGACCTCCCAGGCGAACGGCACCTGCGAGGCGAACACCGACTCCAGGCACCGCAACAACAGCTCGCCGGCCTCGTAGGTCAGCACGACGACGGAGAGTTTCATGCCGAGAGGACCTCTTTGACGGCCGCCGCGCTCGCGGCGACGAAGCGTTCACCCACCCGCGGGCTCAGCCCGGGCAGGCCGTAGATGCGGCGCCCGCGGGTCGAGGCGTAGCCCCCGGCCTCGACGTCCGCGGCGTTGGGCACGTAGCCGGCGACGCCGTTGCTCGTGCCCGCCAGCAGCAGGTGGTGGGCCGGGAACGCCGCCCGCAACTGCGCCCCGAGCTGGCCGAAGACCTCGGCGCCGAGCCCCACGAGCAGGACCTCGCCCATCGCCAGGGTCTGCACCTCGACGGCCGTCGCCGTGTGGAGCCGCCGGGTCCGGGTGAGCTGCTGCAGGTGCGCCCCGCAGAGGCGCGCGACGTGGGCGAGGGGCCCCTCGGCGCCGGTCTCGGGCAGGGGCTCGGGCGCGGCCTCGGCGGCCAGGTTCACCGTCCGCGTGCCCGCCCGGAGCGGCCCCGGGCGCCAGGCGGAGGCGTGTGCGAGCCCCGCCAGCACCGCCGCCGCGAAGGTGTCGCCCACGGCGTGCAGCGACTCGGGCGCGACCCCCTGGCGGGCGGGCGCGACGTCCCCGCAGCACCCGTTCAGGAACACCGCGCGCAGACCCCGCGCGGCGCAGGCGCGCACCACGGCCCCGCAGTAGTCCGCCGAGTAGGCCCGGTTGGGGCCGAGCGCGACGGGGTGGCAGGCGAACCCGAGCAGCACCAGGGGCGGCGCGTCGTCGAAGCGCGCACACACCCCCCGGAGCTCCGTGTCCGGGGGCGCGCCGCCCGTGCGATTGAAGGCGAAACCATCGATGTGTTCGCCGCCGAAACACAGGGTCTCCGTGGGCCGGCGCAGGGCCGAGAGGGCCCGCTCGACCAGCGCGACCACCTGCCCGCGCAGCCGGTGCCGGAAGGCCGCCGAGGCCTCGCCGCAGCCGAACAGCCGCCGCACGGCCGGCGCCGAGTGGGTGTGCGTGCAGTGCAGCAGGAGCGCGTCGCCGGGCAGCCCGACGCGCCGCGCGACGGCCCGCCGCACGCCCGCCACGAACGCCGCGTCCAGCGCCAGCAGGTCGAGCTGCACGACCACCGCGCGCCGGTCCCCCTCGCCGAACGCCACCGCCCGCGCCATGAGCGGGTCGAGCGTCGACTGCGCCCGCCGCTGCAGAAAGTAGCCGTAGCCGCTCAGCTCCAGGCCGGGCGCGGGTGTGATGTCGGTCTCTGCGTAGCCGAAGTGCATCAGATGAGCCTGTGTCGCCAGGTGTCCGGCAGCGCCGGTGTGTCGATCTCGATGGGCAGGTCGTAGCGGAACGGGCGCGGCCCGCGCGCGCGGATGTGTTCGACGAGGCGCGCGAGGCCGGCGCGCAGCGGCGTGCGCGGCTCGAACCCGAGCAGCCGCCGGGCCTTGTCCGCGTCGCAGTTGGCGGCGTGGACCTCGCCCGGCCGCGGCGCGTGCCTGAGGGGCGGCTCCCGGCAGCCGGTCAGCTCGCCCAGCATCTCCGCCAGCTGGCGGACCTCGACGAACTCGTCGTCGGGGCCGATGTTGACGACCTCGCCCACGACCCGGGCCGAGGTCGCCATGCGCACGAGACACACGACGGCATCGTCGACGTAGGTGAAACACCGCCGCTGGCGCCCGTCGCCGTAGACGATGGCCGGCAGCCCCTGCAGCAGGCGGTTGGCCATGATGGCGGCCACGTTGCGGTAGGGGTCGTCGTAGCGCTGGCGCGGCCCGTAGATGTTGTGGGGCACGGCGATGGTGTATTCGAAGCCGTGCAGGCGACTCAGCGTGCGCAGCACGTCCTCGGCGGCGAGCTTGGCCACGCCGTAGGGGTCCACGGGCGCGGCCGGGGTGTCCTCGCGGAACGGCGGCGCGCCGGCCCCGTAGCGGGCCATCGAGGAGCACAGGACGATGCGCCGCACCCCGTTGTCGATGGCCGCCGTGAAGGTCGCCACCGAGGCCTGAAACACGTTCTGACACACGAAGGCCGGCGAGAAGACCGACAGCCCCTCGTAGGCCGTGGCGGCGCAGTGGAACAGTACGTCCGTGCCCGCCGTGGCGGCCTTCATCCCGGCCACGTCCGCGCAGTCGAGCAGGTCGAGCTCGGCGCCGGGGGGCACGTTGGCGGGCTCGCCGCCGAGCAGGTTGTCACAGCCCCGGACCGTGTGTCCCGCCGCGAGCAGGGCCTCGGCCAGATGACTCCCCAGGAAACCGGCCATGCCGGTGACATAGATGCGGCTGCCCATGGTCAGGTCCACCTCGTCGTGTCTTCGGACGCGCGCTGCGCCGGATACAGGCCCCGGCCCGAGAGCATCACGCCGGGGGTGCGCAGCAGGATCGACAGATCCTGCAGGAGCGTGCGATGCCGGGCGTAGACCACGTCGAGCTCGGCCCGGCGGGCGAAGGAGAGCGCGTTGCGGCCATTGACCTGCGCCAGCCCCGTGAGGCCCGGCTTCACGCCGAACCGCTCCGGGTGTGTCGCCAGGCAGCGCTCGCTCTCCCAGGCGTCCAGGGGGCGCGGCCCCACCAGGCTCATGTCGCCGGCGAGCACGTTCAACAGTTGCGGCAGCTCGTCCAGGCTCGTGCGTCGCAAGAACCCACCCACACGTGTGATGCGCGGGTCGTCCGCCTGCATCTCATAACCCGCGTAGGGGTCCGGCGCGCCGAACCGCAGCGTGCGGAACTTGAGCATCCGGAACGGCCGGTACCGCAGGCCGTGGCGCACCTGCCGGAAGAGCACCGGGCCGGGGCTCTCGACGCGCAGAACGAGGCACAGCAACGCCAGGAGCGGTGCCAGCGCCAGCAGCGCGGCCGCGGCCAGGGCCACGTCGAGGGCGCGACGCAGCGCGGCCTCGAAGACCGAGTCTCTCTCTGATTCCCACCGCATGACCCCGACCTCCGCGTGTCATGGCCGGGTCGCTCCCGGTGAGACACGCACTCCGTTCGTCCCCCCCTCGCCGGGCCGTGTCTCGAAAATGCGTCGGCCGGCGATTTCACACCCCGGCTGAGACACGCGGCCGACGACCGGAGTCGAACCGCCGAGCGGAGGGTCCGGCATGGGTCGATTTCACAGGCTGTTGCGGGCCGGGCAGGTCGCCTGGCACTGGCAGGTCGCGCGCACCCTGGCGCCGCCGTATCTGCCGGCCGCCGTCAGCATCGAGACCACCAACCGGTGCAACTTCCGCTGCAGCTTCTGCCCGCAGTCGCGCCCCGAGCACGCCGCGCTCAACCCCGTCGGCGCGCTCACCCCGGAGCAGGCCGGCGCCATGCTGGACAACCTGCGGGCGGCGGGTTTCGACGCCGATCAAATGAGCTGGACGCTCGACGGCGAGCCCTTCATGAACCCCCGCCTGGGCGACATCTTCGACGAGGCCGTCGCGCGGGGGTTCCTCCACCAGAACCTGGCCTCGAACGGCTCGCGCATGACCCCGGCGCGCCTGCGGGCGCTCCCCCGCGCGTCGTCCTATGTGATCCTGGTCGACCTGTGCGCGGACGCGACGCTCTTCGAGACACACCGCGGCACGCGCGGCTCGTGGGCCGTGGTCGTCGAGCACCTGCGCGAGGCGCTGGCCGACCCCACGCTGCGACACATCCGGTTCCACCTGGGGGAGATCTCGAGCCTCGTGTGTCACGACGAGGCCGAGCTCGCGGCGCGGCGCCGGGCCCTGCGCGCGCTCTTCCCCGCGGCGCCGAACCTGAGCGTGTACCCGGTGTATCACCACGACTACCTGGGCCGCGTGTCGCTGCCGCTGGGCCGCATGGGGGGCCGGGCCGCGCGCTACCACGTGTGCCCCTACCCCTGGTCCACGGTGAACGTGGCCTGCAACGGCGACGTCGTGGCCTGCTGCCGCGACGGCGAGCGCCGCACCGTGCTCGGCAACCTGCTGCGCCAGCCGTTCCTCGAGATCTGGCACGGCGAGCCCTACCAGCGCCTGCGCCGCGACCTGCGCGACGGCCACCCCGAGCGCCAGGCGGCCTGCGCCGGGTGTGACCTGCCCTACGACCCGCAGCGTTTCGGCGCCGCCAACCTGCTCCGCACGGCGCGCATGCGTCTGCAACTGCTCGACTGATGCCCGAGCCCCGGAGGATCCCCATGCGTGTGTCTCTCTTGAACCTGCCCTGGGAGGTCGACGGCCGCGACGGCATCCGCGCCGGCTGCCGCTTCCCCAACCTCACGCCGCGGCGCACCAACCGCTACGTGCCGTTCCCGTTCCTGCTCGCCCACGCGGCGTCCTACCTGGAGAGTCGCGGGGTCGAGGTCCTGCTCATCGACGGGTGCGCCGAACGGAGCACGCCGGACGACGTCGCCGCGCGGGTGGCCGCCTTCGGCCCGGACCTGATCGTCGCCGAGACCTCGACGACCTCGCTCGCGCACGACCGGCGGCAGCTCGCCGCGCTCGCAGCGCGAACCCCGGACGCCCGCATCGCCGTCTACGGCCCCCACACGGACGTCCGGCCCGAGGACGCGCTCGCCGAGCCCGCCGTGGACTACGTGCTCCTGGGTGAGCCCGAGCACACGAGCCTGGCGCTGCTGGACGTCCTCGAGGGCCGACAGAGCCCCGCCGAGGTGCCGGGCCTCGTCTGGCGCGCGGGCGACGGCGCCGCCGTGGTCAACCGCCGCCGGCCGGTGATCGCCGACCTGGACGCGCTGCCCTTCCCCCGCCGCGCGGGGCTGCCCATGGCGCGCTACGCGGTGCCCGGGTTCCCGAGCCCCGTCGCGTTCCTGTACGCCGGCCGCGGCTGCCCCTACCGCTGCAGCTTCTGCCTGTGGCCGCAGACCACGCTGCAGGGCGCGTTCCGGCCCCGCGCGCCCGAGCGCATCGTGGACGAGATGAACGACATCGTGCGGGCCCACCCGGGGACGCGCAGCTTCTTCTTCGACGACGACACCTTCAACCTGGGGCGCGACCGCATGCTCCGCTTCGCGGACGAGCTCGAGCGGCGCGGCCCGCGCCTGCCCTGGGGCTGCAACGCCCGGGCGGACCACTGGGACGCCGAGGTCCTGAACCGCCTGGCGCAGGTGGGGCTGTTCACGCTGCGCTTCGGCATCGAGTCCGGCGACCCCGAGGTGCTCGCGCGCACGGGCAAGGGCCTGGACCTCGACGAGGCCCGCCGCACGCTGGAGATGGCCCACCGGGCGGGGATCCAGAACCACATCATGTTCGTGGTCGGCCTGCCCGGCGAGACGCAGGCGTCGGTCACGCGGACCCTGCGATACATCGAGTCCGTGCCCCATCACTCCGTGCAGTTCTCGGTGGCCACCCCGTTCCCGGGCACGCAGATGTTCCGCGAGGCCGCCGCGCGCGGCCACCTGGTCACGGGCGAGTGGCAACACTTCAGCGGCTTCGACCACGTGGTCATGCGGACGGACGCCCTCTCCGCCGAGGAGGTCGGCCGCCAGCTCGCCCGGGCCCGGCGGCGGGTGTACTTCTCGCCGCGGTTCATCGGGCGGCGCCTGCGCTACGTGCGCGACCTGCGCGACCTGCCGGCGTTGGCGCGCAAGGCCTGGCGCCTGCTCACGAGCGCCGGGTTCGACCGGGTCTGAGCTCGCGGCAGGCCTCGTACAGCGCGTCCATCTGCTCGACGACGCGCGGCCAGGTGTAGTGTTCGAGCACCCGCGCCCGACCGCGCCGGCCCATCTCGCGGGCCGCCTCCGGGTCGCCCAGCACGGCGAACAGACCCTCGGCCAGGGACTCGGCGGTCAGGTCCGTCTCCCGGCCGAGGCGCTCCGTGGTGATCTCCGGGAAGTTGCAGGTGCGGGTGACCACGCAGGGCGCGCCGCAGGCCAGGGCCTCGGTGATGCCCATGCTGAAGCCCTCCTGGCGGCTCGGCAGGCAGAAGACCGCGGCGTCGCGCATGGCCTCGATGCGCGCCCGGCCGTAGCGCGGCCCGACGACGTGCACGCGCCCGCTCAGGCCGTGGCGGGCGATGCGCGCCTCGAAGTCCGCCCGCGCCCCCTGATCGGGGCCGGCCACCACCAGGTGCACGTCGGGCCGGCGCGGCGCCAGGCGGGCGAAGGTCTCGGCCAACAGATCCGGGCCCTTCTGCAGGTGCAACCGCGCCAGATAGAGCACGAACGGCGCGTCCCCGAGCGCGGGGAGCGTTTCCCGGAAGCTGCCGGGCGCGGGCAGGTCGGCGAACTCGTCCGGGAACACACCGTTGGGGATGATCGCCTGCCGCGCCGGCACCCGACCGCGGACACGGGCCGGGAAGACCCGCTCCTCCGCGTTCAACAGATGCAGCGCCGCCGCGCCGCTCAACAGCCCGCCGTAGCCCAGCAGATGCAGCCCCACGAGCTTCTTCATGCGCTTCTGGTTCAGCGCGGCGGCGTGGAGCATGCCGTGCGCCGTGACCACGTAGGGCACGCCGAACCGCTTGCACAGCCGCGCGGCGACCAGGTTCACCGGCGCCCACAGGCCGTGCAGGTGCACGACGTCCGAGGCGCGCACGGTGGCCGCCAGGGCCTTCGCCGCGCGCGCCGACGGCCCGAACGGCAACAAAAGCGACCCCGGATCGACGCTCACCCGGGGCGGGACCGGCGACAGACGCTCCGACAGGAACCGCTGCGTCGCCGGAGAGTCCGGCGGGTCGGACGAGACCAGGGTGACCGCGTGGCCCCGCGCCTGCTGCCCCGCCGCCAGGCCGGCGATGACCAGCGGCGGGCCCCCCATCCGGGGGTCGAGCCAGTTGTAGACGTGGGTGATGTGCATCGGTGCGCCGAAGTCTTGGACCCCGGCGCGGGCGAGCGTTCTTCGGTGAGATCGGTCAGATCACCCAGCCCAGGCCGAGCTGGGCGATGGGCAGGACACCCATCGCGGTGTGTCCCGGGTCGTAGGCGTCGGTCGCGGCCGCCTCGGAAGCGCCGACGCGCAGCGAGAGCACGAACCCCGGCGCCTCGCCGTCGTGGCCGACGAGCCAGTCCAGGCCCGTGGCGACGCCGACGCCGACGAAACGCTTGGCGCTGCCGTCCGTGCCACACAAGCTGCAGTTCATGGCCGAGAAGTTGGCGAGCAGGGGCACCTCCAGCCGGTGGCCGCCCCGGTCCAGCACCCGGAACGCGGCCCCGACGGCGGCCGAGCCGCCCACGACCGCGATGGCCGTGCCGGCAGAGGCCTCGGCGCGCAGACCCGAGGCCGCCGTGTAGCCCAGGGTGGCGCCGAGCCCGGCGGTCTGCGTGCCGAGGCCGAGCGTGATGTCCAGGTGGGACGCGGGGGCGGCCGTCTCTTCGACGGCGGACGCGGCCGCGCCCTCCAGACCTTCGGCGCGCGCGCCGGGGGCGAAGGCCGTGCTCAGGATGGAAGCGAAGAGGACGAGGGCGGGGATGCGGGACATGGTCGGACTCCGGAAAGGTGTTGGACCCGGAGCTCTGCGAGGACCATGCCAGGGCGGCGAGGGGCGAATGGGCGGGGAAAGGGGCCGGGGGCGGCCCGAAACCGGTGGAGGCGTACTCCGCTCCCATGGAGCAGAGACACGCCGCAGGCGGGGCCGGGCCCCAGGTCCCGTCGGGCGCTCAGCCCTGGCGGCGACGCCGACGCGCGAGACCCAGACCGAGGACGGCCAGGGCCAACAGACGCGCGGGGGCGCCGGGGGCCACGGGGGCCGCCGCGGTGCAACCGCCGCCGCCGTTTCCGCCGCCGTTTCCGTTGCCGTTGCCGTTGCCGGTGCCGGCGTCCTTCTCGTCCTCCACCAGGCTGCCATCGATCTCCACGGGCACGTTGCAGCGCTTGGGGTGGGCGACGGGGCGGTCGGCGCACTCGCCGGCGGACAGCTCCTGATACACCCCGGTCTCCACCTCGCAGCAGATGACGTCCACGCAGGCGGCCGACTCCACGTTCTGGCCGTTCGCCTCGTCACACTGGTCCGCCGCGAGCCACTCCACGTGTCCGTCCACGCGGCAGCAGATCTTCTGCTCGCACATCTCGTCGCTCACCACGGCCGCCCCGGGCCCCTTGCACTGGGCGGGATCCACGAAGGCGATGGTGCCGTCCTTGCGCTTGCAGCAGACGTCCGGGACACACTCCACGTCCGCGATGTAGGTGCCGTTCGCCTCCTTGCAGGCGTCCGCGGAGAGGTCCTCCGTGGTCCCGTCGGGCAGCTTGCAGCAGCCCGGCGCGTCCATGCACTTCTCCGCGGCGGTGGGCTGCCCCATGGCCGTGCTGCAGGCCGAGGTCAGCATGGTGGCGGCCGTGCCGTCGGGCAGGGCGCAACACACCTCGGCGTCGACGCACTTCTCGGCGGCCGTGACGCTGCCGCCGGCGGCGAGGCACTCCGTGAGGGGCAGGGTGCTGGGCTGGCCGTCGGGGAGCGCGCAGCAGATGGCCACGGCGCAGGCCGCGCCGCTGGCGTCCACGGTGCCGCCCTGGGCGGCGCAGGCCGCCGTCGAGGTCACCGAGGGCTGGCCCGCGGTCACGCAGCACGCGCTGTCGCAGCGATCGGCGGCGAGCACGACGCCCTGCTGTGCGGCGCAGTCGCTGTCGGGCAGGTACTGGGGCGCCCCCTCGGGCAGGCCGCAGCACACCGTGGGCTCACAGGTCTCGTCGGGCACCACGATGCCGCCGCCCTGCTGGCAGGACCACAGCGAGGCCGGCGAGGGCTCCGGCCCGATGCCCCGGCAGCACACCTCGAGGCAGAAGTCCGCCCCGAGCACGACGCCCTGCTGCGCGACGCAGGCGTCCGCCGTCAGGGAGACGGCGCCGTCGGCCGTGCCGCAGCACACCGGCGCGTTGCACACATCCGGGCTGAAGGCGGGCACGCCCCCCAGGTCCCGACACACGCCGGCGATGAGCGTCTGGGCGGTGGCGTCCGGCAGCACGCAGCACATCTCCGCGCACAGGTCGGGGAACGCCGGCCCGTTGGCGAACAGATCGGGGTGGCGCGCGAGGGCGCCGTTGGACTCGGAGCACTCGGCGGCCGGGACGACCTCGTAGGTGCCGTCCGGGAGGTGGCAGCAGAGCGGCTCCTGACAGACCTCGTCCGGCACGGGCACACCCTGCCGGGCGACGCAGTCGGCGTGGTTCGTGTCCACCGCCGTGCCGTCGGGCAGGCGGCAGCAGAGCGCCTCGTCGCAGCAGATGGCCTCGTCGATGGCGTGGCCGCCGGCGGCGGTGCAGTCGTCCGACGCGATGAGATAGGGCGCGACGTCGGCCCCGGTGGCGCAACACACCACGTTCTCACACAGGATGTCCGCGACGGGCACGCCGCCGGACTGCGCGCAGGTCGCCTCGGAGGTCGACGTCGGCGACTGGCCGGGCAGCTCGCAGCAGGTCTCGCACACATCGCCGATGCCGTTGTTGTTGGCGTCCGTCTGGTCGGGGTTGGCCACCTGCACGCAGTTGTCCTCCTCGTCGCAGATGCCGTCCGCGTCGAGGTCCGTGCAGATGCCGCCGAGGGCGCGCTCGAGCACCAGGATGGCCCAGGCCTGATCGGCGCAGGGGCTCCAGGCCTCGTTCCCGTAGAACTGGCCGAAGGTGACCGGCGACGCCGCGTTGAGATCCTGATGGCTCAACAGGGTGTACGCGAAGTCGAAGTACCAGCGACCGGGCTCGTTGGGGTCGGTGTAGTAGCCGATGCCGCCCACGCCGGGGTTGATCGGCGCGAAGCTGATGTAGTTCGCCGCGTTGGCGAACGACGCCGGGCGAGGCAGCAGCGCCGGGTCCAGGCGGGCCTGCCGGTTCGCCGGGGCCGTGGGGTCGGCGACGAGCGTGCCGAGGGCATCCGGCGTGAGCATGCCGAACGCCGCGTTGTTCTGCAGCTCGATCAGGCGGAAAGCCTTGGTGGCCGACCACATGTAGTAGCGCAGCGAGTACGTGAAGTTCTGACCGTTCTGGTACAGGTCCGTGAAGCGGTAGTGGTTCCGCAGCCACTCCACGTAGGCCTGCGGCGCCGCATCGTTCACGGTGCGCCCGCCGGCCAGCATGGCCCACAGGCCCGAACTGGTCTGCTGCAGGCTCGTGCCGAACCCACCGGGCGTGACGGGGCCCGCCGCCACCCAGTCGAAGTAGCCGTGGCCGCGCTCCGTGGGCGTGACCGTGGCGCCGCCGCCGTTGGCCGCGTAGGCGTCCCCGGCGAGCTGCAGCGCGGCGGAGATGGCCGCGGCGCGCACGGGGTCGGACGTCGCCGGGTTCTGGTACACGGCCCGCGCGCCGGAGAGGCCGGCGATCACGAGCTGCGTGGCCGAAGAGTCCAGACGGGGGTTGGGCAGGCCGTAGTCCCAGTACCCCGTGGGGCTCTGGTTGCCGAGCACCCGGTCGACGCGATCGGCGAGGGCCGTCAGCGCGCCGGCCTGATCGGGGCCGCCCGTGCGCTGGTAGAGCGACAGGGCCATCATGTCCGCGCCGTCGCGGTAGTTGGCGCTCGGCAGCCCCAGGGGGCGGCTGATGATGAACGCCATCACGTTGGCGATGCGGGTCTGGTCCGTGAGGTTGGCGAACTGCCACCCCTGCGACAGGGCGTTCTGGGCGGGATCGGCGCGGCGCTTCTCGAGCACGGCAAGGGCGGCGAGGCCGGCGCCGTCACCGACGGCGGTGAACTGCCCGCAGCTGTTGCCCGCAGCCGCCAGGAAGTTGTTGCTCTCCATCCAGGCGATGCCCCAGTCGATCGCGGTCTCGACGTCGTTGCTGAAGTTCGTGATCGGCTGGGCGATCTGCGCCTGGGCGGTGGCCGCCAGACACAGACCAGAGAGACACCCGAGGGTGAGCAGAGAGGACCGGATCATTTGACGAGCTCCTGGCGGGAGGCGCGGGGGGCGCGGGCGGCACGGCGGCGGCGGGTGGCGAGCGAGAGACCGAGGAGCACGAAGGCGGCGAGGGCGCCCGTGCCGGCGGGGGCCCCGGCGGTCGTGGCGCAGCCGGCGGCGTTGCGGGCCGCGGGGGCCGCGGGCGCCGGATCGGTCAGGGGGTTGTTGCCGACGCGCAGGGCGGCGGCGGCGTCGAGCGTCAGACAGACGCGCATGGAGACCTCGGTGGCGGCGCAGCCCAGGGCGGTGCCGACCTCGAAGACCTCGGGGCTCGTCTCGCAGCAGGCGGGGCGGTCGCAGCTGGCCTCGTCGACCCGGGCGCCGCCACCGCGGACGCAGACCGGCGGCGTGACGCGGGACAGGACACCGTTGGTCTCGCAGCAGGCGGGCTGCAGGCAGGTGTTGTCGGGGACCACCGCACCACCGGCGATGGCGCAGGCGGCCGGGTCGGCGAACGAGGCGCCGCCGCGGGTCTGGCAGCACACGTCCAGCGCGCAGCTGGCATCGGCCTGGACGCGGCCGCGCTGCGCCTCGCAGGCGCCGAGGGTCGTCGTCTCCGAGGTGCCGTCGGGCAGGACGCAGCAGACCGGACCGGCGCAGTAGTTCTCCGCGGCGGCGGCACCCTGCTGGGTCGTGCAGGTGGGATCGCTGAGCGTGTAGGCCGTGCGATCGGGCAGGTCACAGCAGATGGGCGCCTGGCACTCGGCCACGCCGACGCGCAGACCGCCGCCATCGCGGCAGTCCTGCAGCAGGCGGAACGCGGTGGTTCCGTCCCGATACATGCAGCAGACCTCGACGTCGGCCTGACACAGGGCGTCGGCGACGGTCGCGCCGCCGGCTTCGGTGCACGCGCTGGCCTGGGCGTAGGCCGGCCGCTGGCCGGTGATCTCGCAGCAGACCTCGCGCTGGCACGCCGCGATCTCCGTCTGGGCGCCGCCGGAGTCCCGGCAGCGGGCCAGATCCATGAAGACCACGGAGCCATCGCGGAAGGCGCAGCACGCGACCGCGCCGACCACGCAGGCGTCGGCGCCCGTCTCGGTGCCACCGCCGGCGACACACGCCGAGAACGGCGCGATCACCGTCGAGCCGTCCGCGCGGAGGCAGCAGACCTCTTTCTCGCAGGCCGCCCCGTTGGCGTCCACGTGCCCGCCGGCGGCGAGGCAGTCGGCGACACCGGCGTAGCTCACGTTGCCGGCGGCGGTGATGCAGCACGCCACGGAGTCACACTTCGCCTGCGCCGTCGGGGTGCCGCCCTGGAGCGCGCAGTCGGCCGGGCTGATCTCGGCGACGACACCGCCGGGCAGCGCGCAGCAGACGGGCGGGTTGCACGCCTCGGCGTCCACGACGATGCCGCCCTGCTGCACGCAGTCGAGTCGGTTCGCGTCGATGGGCTCGGGGCCGATGCCCCGGCAGCAGACGTCCTCGCACCAGACCGCGTCCAGGGCGGCGCCCCCGGCGGCTTCGCAGTTCAGCGGGGCCAGGATCTGCGCGCCCTGCTCGGTGCCACAGCAGATGGGCTGCTGGCACGAGGCCGGCTCGGCGATCACCCCCTGGGCGCCGAGGCAGTCCCCGACGGGCAGGGTCACGAACCCGACCTCGGGCGCGCGGCAGCAGGTGTCGATGCAGTAGGCGGCGGCGTCGGCCGGGCCGCCGGGCAGGGCGACGGCGGGGGCGCCCCCGGTGGCCGCGCAGTCGTGCGGAGAGAGCGCGGCGTAGTGGCCGTCCCCCTGACGACAGCACACGGGCGTGTCGCAGAACGACTGCGGCACCGAGACGCCGTTTCGGGCGATGCAGTCGGCGTAGAGCGTCGACTCGAGCGCGTCCCCGGGCAGCAGGCAGCACATCTCCGAGGCGCAGCAGAGGAGATCGTCCACCACGGAGTCGACCCCGAACTGACACTGGCTGAAGGGCACGAGGCTGGCCGGGCCGCCCGCGTGGGGCTGGCAGCACACGACCTCTTCACAGACCTCGGCGGGCTCGATGACCCCCTGACCGCCGAGGCACTTCGCGTAGTCGAGCGTCAGCACCGTGCCGTCCGGCAGGCGGCAGCAGCCGGACTCGCAGGCGTCGCCGATGCCGTTCTCGTTGCTGTCGGCCTGGTTGGGGTTCGGGTCGTCGATGCAGTTGTCGACCGCGTCACAGACGCCGTCGGCGTCCGTGTCCACGCAGCAGGCGGCGGGGGGCAGGAGCTGGCCGCCCCCGGACACGCAGGCCTCGACGCTCGAGGCCGCCGGCGCCGCCGCGGGCAGGCCGCAGCAGGTCTCGCAGGCGTCGCCGATGCCGTTGCCGTTCTCGTCGACCTGGTCGGGATCGGCCTCTTGCGGACAGTCGTCCTCGTCGTTGCAGATGCCGTCGCCGTCGTCGTCCAGGCAGAGGCCGCCGAGGGCCCGCTCCAGCACCAGGATGGCCCAGGCCTGATCGGCGCAGGCGTTCCAGTAGCTGCCGTTGGCCACGTTGGCGGGCGGCACGAAGTAGCCGAAGTCCGCGGGGGCGCCGGCGTTCAGATCCTGGTGGGTGAGCAACGTGTAGGCGAAGTCGAAGTACCAGCGCGCGGGCTCGTTGGGATCGGCGTAGTAGCCGGCGCCGCCTGCGCCGAAGGACGCGGGCCGGACCACCAGGGTGGGATCCAGGTGCGGCTGGCGGGGCCCGTAGGCCGGCGCGGCGGCGGGGTCGAGGCCGCCCACGTCCGCGGGGGTCAGCACGCCGGGCAGGGCGTTGCCGGCCGTCTCGATCAGGCGGAACGACTTGGTCGCCGACCACATGAAGTAGCGCAGGGAGTGGATCCACCCCTCGCCATCGATGTTGAGGTCGGTGTAGCGGAAGCGGTTGCGCAGCCAGCGCAGGTAGCTCTGCACCGGGGCGTCGTTCACCGTGCGGCCGCCGACCAGCATGGCCCAGGTGCCCGAGGCGGTCTGCTGCAGCGAGCCGCCGCTGCCGGGCACGCCCAGGTCCGGGCGCGCGCCCTGGTAGCCGTGGGCGAGCTCGCCGGGCTCCAGCGCGCCGACGTGGTTGTTGGTGGCGTACAGGTTGCCGGTCAGCTGCAGGGCGGCGTCGATGCTGGCGACGCGGCCGGGATCGGCGAAGGCGGGCGTGAGGAACGTGGCCCGCGCCGCGGCCAGGCCGGCGATCGCGAGCTGCGTGACCGACGAGTCCGGGCAGCCGTTGGGGTCCGGGTCGGCGTAACACCAGTACCCGAAGGGCTGCTGGGTCTGGAGCAGGCGGTCCGTCGCGGCGGCGAGCCCGGCGGCGGCCTGCGGCAGGTTGGGCGCCGTCAGGTTGTTGGCGTCTGGGCCGCTGGTGCGCAGGTAGAGCGCCAGCGCCATGGCGTCGGCGCCATCGCGGTAGTTGTAGTAGGGCAACGGCTGCGCGGCGCGCGTGGCCACGTAGGTGACGACGTTCTCGATGCGCGTGCGGTCGGCCGCGTTGGCGAAGGCCCAGCCCTGGCTCAGGGCGTTCTGGCTGGCGTCGCGTCGCTTCTCGAGCACCGCGAGGGCCGCCAGGCCGGCGCCCTCGCCGCAGGAATTGTTGACGGCGCTCAGGTGCCCCTGCGCGTCGTGCCAGTCGATGCCGCGGTCGATGGCCGTCTCGACGTCGTCACTGAAGTTCGTGGTGACGGCCGAGGCGGGACCGGCCGCCAGCGAGGCGAGGAGGGCCAGAGCGACCGCGGGGGCGCTCCGGCGTTTCAAGTAGGGGGACAACGACACTCCTGGGGTCTTCGGGCACGGCGTCCCCGGACGGCGCTGAGCGCCGCTCGGGGCTCCCCGGCACGGGTTGAACGTGGCGAAATGTGGGATGGGTAGAGCTACCTATCATTCCCCTCACACCCGTCGCAAGTCCGACACCGGACCGCCACGCGGGCGCGTTCGCCTGCGGGCCGGCGGCTCGGCGGTGCCCCTCGAAATCCCCCCGTCACTTCGGCACACTCCCGCACGAACCCCCGGGAGAACCCGCATGAACTCATCCGAACGCCGCTTCGCCCCCACCGCCCTCGCGCTCGCCGCGACGATTGTCCTGACGGTCGGCGCCGCCGGCTGTGGGGGCACGGAGGCCGCCGAGTCCATCGCGAGTTGCACCCAGGGCGACCTGGTCGCGCAGTGCCCGCCCGCCTCGAACCCCATCTTCGAGGCCTCGGCGGTCAGCCAGTGCGAGGGCGAGGGCGACTTCACCACGGGCAGCGACGGCGAGGGCATGCCCAGCGACGGCGCCTCGGGCCACATCGAGGGGCAGTGCCACGGCTCGGGGGACTGCAAGGTCCTGTGCCAGTTCGAGAGCCCCTGCGAGTGCGGCGTCGAGGTGGCCACGAAGGACAGCCTGAAGTGCAAGGACTGCCTGGAGACCGCCGCCTGCGGCAACCAGGTCTGCGAGGGCAGCGAGAGCGTGGAGACCTGCCCCCAGGACTGCGGCTGCGCCTGCGAGAACGGCAAGCAGCGCTGCAACGGCGACGCCCTGCAGGTCTGTGAGAGCTGCCACTGGACGGAGCTGGCCTGTCCGACCGACGAGGGCTGCCGCGCGGACCCCGAGAAGGGGGCGACGTGTCAGCGCACCGGCATCTGACGCGCCTCGCCGTCCTGGGGGTCTTCGCGACCCTCTCCGCCTGCCAGGCCCCGGGAGAAGAGGCCACCAACGTCGGGCAGGCCTGCGTCGAGAGCGATCTCGTCGACCAGTGCCCGCCGGGGAGCAACCCCATCCTCGGCGCGTCGGCCGAGAGCATGTGCGAGGCCTCGGCGTCGGTCGATCTGATCACCGAGTCGGGCTCCGTCAGCGGCCGGTGTTTCGGCTCGGGCACCTGCCGCGTGGTCTGCCAGTTCGCCTCGCCCTGTGCCTGCGGCGTGGACGAGGTCAACCGCGACGGCGTGTTCTGCACCGACTGCGCGAACGCCTCGGCCTGCGGCAACGGCCTGTGCGAGGGCGGCGAGAACCCCGCCACCTGTCCCAACGACTGCATGGGCGACTGCGCGCCGGGGGAGGAGCGCTGCCAGGGGACGAACCGCGAGACCTGCGACGGCACCGGCCACTGGTCGCTGCTCGCCTGCGACGTGAACACGGTCTGCCAGGCCGACGGCCCTTCGACCACGCGCTGTGTGCGCAACGACGTCTCCACGGGCGGCGAGACGGGCGAGCCCGTGAACCGGCAGGACCGCGTCGACGGCCGGGTGTGGTTCGGCGACGGCGAGTTCCCCCCCGAGGGCACCGGCACGATGGTCGTCGACCCGGACGTGCCCAGCGACGGCTACACGCTGGAGGGCCTGTTCTTCAACGTCTGGAACTTCAACACCCGCACCTCCACGAAGGACCTGACGCGGGCCGGCCTGGTCTCGCAGCTGGGGGGCACGGGCGCCGAGAGCATCGACGTCGTCCACTGGCAGCGGTACGTGGTGCCGGCGGACGTCGAGGACGGCGCCTACCTGATGCTCTGGGGCACCCAGGCGGTGGCCCGCTACGACCTGCAGGGCAACGCGCCGGCGGACCATCTGGTCGAGGCCGCCTACCCGGCGAACATGACCGGCACCCCGGAGATGCCCCTGCCGGGCCTGACGAGCAACAACACGTTCTCGCAGGACCACCGCAAGGTGCTGTGGACCCGCGGCTTCTGGAACCCGAACCAGATGGGGTTCCTGCGCCACGCCGAGCTCTTCCTGTTCGACGCCGACACGGGCGAGAACACCCGCTACGGCGACACGGGGTTCCGCACGCTGGACGGCTCGCCCCTGGCGTTGTCGCCGGACGGGCGGACCGCCGTCGTGCCCACCACCACCCCGGACTACCGCGGCGCCACGCTGCTGGTCTATCGGGACGGCGTGCCGCGCCGGCCGATGGTGCTCAGCCGCAAGGGCGAGGCGACCGCCAACAACCCGACGATCGTGGCCGTGGCCCCGAGCGGCACCCTGCTCGCCACCATGGGCGGCGCCGGCGGCGAGCCCTCGGGGTTCCCGGTGAGCTGCGCCTACGGCGTCGACCTGTGGAACATGGCCAACGGCCAACGCATCTACACGATCTGTGGCACGAACGGCGTGACCAGCATCGCCGGGCAGCTGCTGTTCGACCCCAATGGCGACCGCCTGTCGATGGTGGTCGGGAACACGCCCTTCGGCGTGCCCAACGGCGCCGAGCCCGGCGTGGAGACCTGGGATCTGCGCCAGGGCAAGGAGCTCAGCCGCATCACGCTCACGAGCGCGCCCACCGCGGCGTTCCTGCCCAACGGCAAGGCGCTCGCGCTGCTGAACAACGATGGCACCCGCGCCGAGCTCACGCTGTGGGACACGGCCACGGGCGCGCGGAGCGGGTCCATCCTGAGCTGGGACACGCAGACCCCGGACGCCCTGCCCGGCACGGAGACCTTCGAGGACCCGGCCGGCCCCGTCGGTGCGTTCAAGGTCGGCCGCGTGGACGGCTTCCGCTTCAGCCACCGCGGCACGCGCCTGGTGGTCTGGGGCGTGGCCGTGAGCGAGGCGGGCAGCGCCGAATACATGGCCACGTTCCGGATCGGGGGTGCACCGTGAGCCGCTTCACCCGGCTGCTCTGCGGTGCGCTGGCCCTCGCCGGCTGCGGCGGCGCCGACGGCAGCGACGGCTCCGACGCCACCGCCCCCGGCACCAGCGGCACGAACACCGGCATCAGCTGCGCCGAGTCCGATCTCATCGCGCAGTGCCCCATCGGCAGCAGCCCGGACCTGAGCGCCGAAGCGACCTCGGCGTGCAACGGGCAGGTCGACTTCCTGCTCTCCGGCGACGGCGGCAGCGTGAAGGCCGCCTGCAAGGGCAAGAGCGAGTGTCTCGTCGTGTGTCAGTTCGCCTCGCCGTGTCTGTGCGGCGTGGTGTCCGTCACGCGCGACGCGATCGTGTGTGTCGACTGCGCGACGGCTTCGGCCTGCGGCAACGCCCGCTGCGAGGGCGGCGAGGACCCGAACACCTGCCCCGTCGACTGCGCGGCGGTGTGTCCGCAGGGCACCCGGCGCTGCAACGGCCGCGACCGCGAGGACTGCAACGCCCAAGGGTCGTGGGAGACGGTCGCCTGCCGCCCCGACCAGGCCTGTGAGGTCGGCCCCGGCGGCGTCGCCTGCCAGGCCAGCCTGAACCCCTCGGGCGGCACGTTCCCGGGCACGGGATGGAGCGACGAGCGGCTGCCCTACGACCCGGCGGACATCTACTTCGCCGAGGCCGAGCTGAGTGTGATGCAGCAGACCGGCGCCGGCTGCCTGCCGCTGGCGTTCGTGGACGCGGACCACGTGCTCTGTGAGACGGGCGCCGTGATGGCCGTGTATTCGACGGACGACACGCCGCCCGAGACGCTGCCCATCAACGCCCTGCCGCTGGCCTCGGCCGCCGACCTGCCGTTCATCGTGACCCCCGCGCGCCAGCCGGAGATCCTCGACCTGGAGACGCGGCAGAAGCGCACGGGCGAGGCCGTCGTGGACGACGTGACGGACCTGAAGTGGGGCCCCGCCGCCGTGCACGCCCAGAGCGGGCGCGCCGCGGTGGCCTTCTCCGCCGCGGGCGAGCCCTTCATCGCGCTCTATGCGCTCGAAACGGGCCGGATCGAGGCGATGCTGCGCTACGCCCAGAGTGGGCTGACGACCGCCGCGGCCGGGCTCGCCTTCAGCCCGGACGGCCAACTGCTGGCCGAGATCCGCGACGAGGGCCTGTGCGTGGTGTGGAACGTATCGGAGCGCAAACACACGCGGCTCATCAACCTGGAGTGGGACCCCCAGGCCTTCCCCATCCACGGGCAGCACGTCGCGTTCACGCGGGGCGAGGGGCCGTATCTGCTGATCAGTCACGCCTCCGGCGCGGAGTTGTGGGACCTGGAGAAGAACGAGCGCCTGCGCGCGGCCGGTGGTCCGAACGGGCGCAGCAACCTGAGCGGCCGCTTCAGCCTCTCCGGGGACGGCCGGGTCATCGCGGCGCTCGGCCCCGAGGGCGGGCTCGGGCTGTATTACCTGAACACGTTCGAACACATCCGGTCGCTCAACGCCCCGTTGATCAACATCTCCACGCCCACGAGCGGCCCGCAGACGACATTGTACGGTCTGTTCTCCCCCGACGGCCGGCGGCTGGCCATCGGCCACGTGCTCTTCGCGAGCTACTCGGAGTAGGCGGGCGCCCGCCGCACCTCGAGGTAGTTGTCGCTGCAGTCGCGGACGACGAAACATTCCGCGGGCTCCTCGCCGGGCACTTCGCGGCGCGCCGGTGGGAACACGAACTCGAACGGCGGCGTCCCGGTCCGGCGCATGCGGAGCGCGAACCGCGCGTAGTCGTCCGCTTCGAGGGTGAGGACCGTCGAGAGCGCCGGCACCTGGTCGGGCGCCTGCCCGAGGAGATCCGTGGTGGGACGTCGGCGCTTCAGGCGCAGCAGGAACCGAACGCCGCACAGCGCGACCTCGAGGTGGTCGGGCGTCTCGCGCACGAGGGTCGCGCCGAACCGGTCGCAGTAGGACGCTTTCGCCAGCCCCAGGTGGTGCACGTAGAGACGCACGCCGATCGCCGCGGCCCGCGTCGGCGCGGCGGGCACGACAGGGTGGCTCCCGAAACCCGGGGGCAGCTCGCCCGGGGCCTCCAGATCCACCGGAGCGCCCCACTGGGGATCGAAGAGTCGGCACCCGTGGGCACGCGACAGGGCCACCAGCTCGCCGTAGGCTCGCCGGACGGCGTCCTCGGCTCGGGGCAGCCCGACGACCAACGATGTGGTCGACGTCCGAAGCTCGCACTCCCGAGCGTCGGCCGACGCCGAGAAGTCGTCCTGCAGGCGGTTCCAGCGATCACCCTCGACGACGAGGTCATAGGCCATGGGGGCTCCCGTTCTGGTCGAGGGTCCCTTCTACGGCAGCCCTTCGCGGCGGCGCAATGCGCCTGCGACCGGGTGAGGTTGACACCGGCCCCATCACGCCACATCATGAGTTACATGATACGAGACCGACGATTGTCCGAGGCGCTCCACGTGCTGCTGCACCTGGCGCAGAAGCCCGGGCCCGTGACCTCCGAGGCGCTCGCGGACGCGATGGGTGCGAATCCGGTCGTCCTCCGTCGCCTGATGGCCGGGCTGCGGGACCGGGGGTACGTCCAATCGGCGAAGGGCCACGGCGGCGGGTGGACCCTCGCCTGCGACCTCGCGAAGGTGACCCTGCGCGACATCTACGCCGCCCTCGGCGCCCCCACGCTGCTCGCCCTCGGGAACCGGACACGGACCCCCGGCTGCGTCGTCGAGGCGGCGGTCAACGCCGCGCTTCAGAGATCGTTCGAGGATTCGGAGGCGCTGCTGCTGTCACGTCTGGGCGAGGTGACCCTGGCGGCGCTGCGCGCGGACGTCGAGGCCTCGACTCGGGGCGCTCGCGCTCGTTGCAGATCCACCCACGCAGGAGGCGATCATGGCTGAATTCTGGGAGAAGGCGTTCTCGGAGATGCAGACGGCCTGGGGCCTGGAGCCGACCGTCTCGGCGAGTCTCGCGGCGGAGACCTTCGCCCGCGTGGGGGTCCGGGATGTCTTGATCCCCGGCATCGGTTACGGCCGCAACGCCAAGCCGTTCCTCGAGCGCGGGATGTCCGTGACGGGGATCGAGATCTCCGAGACCGCCATCGGGCTCGCGCGCGCCCGGCTCGGTCTCGACCTCCCGATCTTCCACGGCTCGGTCACGGACATGCCGTTCGACGACCGGCGCTACGGCGGCATCTTCTGTTACGGGCTCATCTACCTGCTGGACGCCGGCGGTCGAGAGAAGCTCCTGCGGGACTGCGTTCGGCAGTTGGCGCCCGGCGGACACATGATCTTCACGGTCGTCTCGAAGAAGGCGCCGATGTATGGGCAAGGGCCCCGGCTCGGCGACGACTGGTACGAGCGTCACCCGGGTCTGCCGATGTATTTCTACGACGCCGAGTCGGTGGCGCGGGCGTTCGGTCCCCATGGTCTGGTCGAGCAGTCCGAGATCGACGAACCGATGGGGGGCGGCGCCACGCTCCCGTTCATCCACGTTTTGTGTCGACGCGACGCAGCGGCGTCGCCGCCCTGACCGGGGCGCCGAGGACGGTCACGCCGCCTCCGCCGGGCGCCGCGGTGGAAATCGGCGGAACTTTCGGACAGAATCCGTGTCGGGTCTCGTAGGGGAGAAAACCTTCGGGAGGGTCCGATGCGTCGACGCCGCTTTTCGTGGTTCGTGGTCCTGCTCCTGACCGGCGCGCTGGGCGCGACGGCCGCCCTGGCGGCCAGCTTCGCGCACCGGACCAACCTGGACGACTGGGCGCTCGGGCGCTTCGTGCCGCCCCCGGACGCGGCCCACGCCGCCGAGGCCGGCTCGCCGCCGCTGATGGACGCCGATCTGGCCGCCGCCCCGCCCGCGACCTGGCCGGACCGATACGCCCTGCACTTCGAGCGGGTGGACGTCCGCGGCCCGTGGCCGCTGAGCGCGCTGCTGCAAGAGGAGCTCGAGCGACTCCCGACCCGGAACGGGCTGCACCCGGTGTTCGGCATGGAGCGCTGGCCGGCGGACGAGACGCTCCGCCCCTTCGCCGGGATCGCCGGACAGACGCGACTCCCGGGGGGCGGTCCCGCCTTCGGGCTGTGGTCGTGGCCCATCGCGATGGGGGCCATCGCCACGCCCACGGACTGCATGCGGAGCGGGATTTCCGGCGCCGAGCAGTGCCTCGGGCTCGAGGCGCTGGACGCGGACGGGCTCACCGCGATCTACCGCGACTTCGCTTCGGAGCAGAGGGTCCGCCTGGCCTTCGGCGCGCGGGCGCTGGTGGTGATGGGCTACGACCACGTCGACCAGCGGGCGTTCCATCGCGTGCGGGTCGAGGCCTGGCTGCCCGAGCGCGAGCTGGCGAACCTGCCGCGGCAGGCGCGCGGGGCCGCCGGTATGGCCCTGATGGCCGCCCCGGACCGCGACACGGACGGGGACGGCGTGGGCGACGCCTACACGTTCCACCTGGAGGCCTGGGGTGAGCCCGTCCACCTGCTCGGCGAGCCGCGGTGGGGCGAGATCGGTTGGCGCCCCTCCTCGTCCCGGCGATACAAGCTGCACTCGTCCGTGCCTTGACCCCCGGGTGCCGCTGCGTCAACGTCGCCGGACACGTTCGACCCGACGGAGACCCATGCGACCCACCCTCTCGACACTGGCAGTGACCGCGCTGCTTTTCGGTTGCGGCGCCGCGCCGGCGGAGCTCCCCGATCTGCCCGCGACGAAGGCCGTCGAACAGACCCAGGGTGGTCAGTATTGGGCGGTCTATCTCGCCGCCGACGCCGACCAGAGGGCGCCGGCGATGCAGGCCGCCGTCGATGCGCTGCAGGGGCAGGGCCTCGTGCTCGGCCAGACCTTCGGGCTCGGCGCGCTCGACTGCGACGTCGGCGCCGCCGACGCCCTGAAGCGCCCCGGCGAGCACGTCGCCGCGGCGGCCTACTTCGCCTCCGAGGCCGACGCCCGCTCGTTCGCCAAGGAGCAGGCCACCCCCGCGCTCGGCGTCGTTCAGATCAAGGCGATGTGCCGGGACTGACGTGGGGCGGGCCTGCTCAAGGCCCTCAGAAACCCCACTCCAGGTCGACCATCGGGAGCACGTAGGTCACACCGCCGTCGTGACCGCCCTCGACGGGCAGAAGCGAGGGCGTCGACGGCAGGTCCAGCGCGTGGACCCCGGCCTCGAAGCCGAGGTGCAGGCACGAGACGACGCGCATCGTCGCCCCCGCGCCGAGCCGAAGCCCGAGGTTCGTCTCCTGGGTGAACGAGTCTTCCAGATGGCCACGACGCTTGAGTCGGACGGAGTCGGCGCCGATGGCGAAGGTCCCGAACAGACGAAACCGCTCGAGCTCCGGCGTGCGGAGGCGCAAGAGTCCCAGGGCGGACGTGACCTGTGTGTCCTGGCGCTGCTCGAGGTCGCGCGCCGCGCTGAGTTCCACGCTCGAGGCGAAGCCGAACCGCTGCACGGCCACGCCGACCTCCAGTAAATCGAAGAGGACGAAACCGGCCTCGACGTTCCAGCCGAAGGTCGGCCCCGCCTCGCGCAGATCCACCGGACCGAGCCCGCGGATCAATCGGGCCGCGGGCCTGCCCCCCCAGGCCGAGGTGCTCTCCGGCCGCACGCGGACGGGCCCGACCGTGGCGAAGACGCCGAACATGGGCTCGGGCGGCGCCGGCGGAGTCACGGACCCGAGCAGCGCGAGCGTCAGTCCGATCAAAGCGCGAGCTCGGGCCCGAAGAGAAACCGCTCGAGTCGCACTTCGTCGTTCGAGAGCTCGAACGTGCCCGAGATCGTCGTGGCCGTGTCGCCGCCCGGTCTGGGCTGCGTGACGACCTCGATCACCCACAGTTCGCCGCGAAGCGGGCGGCCGTTCCAGGTGGCGACCACGGCCGGGACGGCCTGCCCGGTCTCCGTCGCGACGGCGTGCCCCCCGACGATCTCGATGTGACCGGCGGCCACGAGGCGGGTGAACCCCTCGGGGAAACTCAAGCGCAAGCCCCAGGCGCCCAACACATAGTGGCCGAGACACGTGCAGCGCGTCTGGTCGTCGGTGGGGTCGGCGTAGGTGCCGGTCGGGCAGTCGAAGTAGGACTCACCCCATCGCCCTTCGGCGTCGTGGCAATGGGAAGGGATCTCCGACGGCGTCTCGTCGCTCCAACAGAGCCCGCCCGCCGGGCCCTCCCGGATCAGCGGGCGCGAGGCGACGCCCAGATCGGCCGAAGCGCCGTCAGGCGTCACCGCCGCGTCCGTCGGGCCGGCGTCGCCTGCGTCGGGCGCGCCGGCGTCCACCACCGCCATGTCGTGCGCCCCGGCGTCGCCCGCGTCCAGGACGAAGGCGTCGACCGGCCAGTAGTCATCGAACGCGCTGTCGTAACGCTTCGGGGGGCGGGGACACGGCGGATACGTGATGCACTCCGGGTCCTGACACTCCGTCGCGCCGGCCCACTCGACGGCCTGCGCTCCGTGCGCGTCGACGACGATGCCCACCAGCGTGAGACGGACGGGCGCAAGGTCGTCGTCCGGCGTGGACACGGCGTACGGAAGTCGGGGCGGACCGCTCGGCGGGCCGCAGCCCATGAGGACCAGACCCGCCACGACCGCACGCCGGAAGTCGGGCCTCACGGACATGTCGACAGCTATACAGCGGCGGGCAGCGCGATCACAAATCGCGCGGTGCGCGCCCACCAACCGCCCGCCCGCCTACCCCAACGCGACCATCACCCGCTCCAGCGTCCGCATCTGGTCGCGCAGGTCGGCGGCCTTCTCGAACTCCATGCCCTGGGCGGCCTTGGTCATCTGCACGCGCAGGTCGTCGATGCGCTTCTGCAGGTCGGCGCGGTCGCCGAGCTCGGCGAGCTCCACGGGCAGCTTGCCGGCCTTGGCGTCCCGGGCGTCGCCCTTCACCAGACCGCCGAGCGCGTGCTCCAGGTCGCTGATGGTCTTGGTCACGGTGCGCGGGGTGATGCCGTGGTCGGCGTTGTATTTGGTCTGGATGGTCCGGCGGCGGTCCGTCTCGTCGACGGCGGCCTTCATGCTGTCCGTCCACTTGTCGGCGTACAGGATCACGCGCCCCTCGACGTTGCGGGCGGCGCGGCCGATGGTCTGAATGAGCGAGGTCACGTTGCGCAGGAAGCCCTCCTTGTCGGCGTCCAGCACACCCACCAGGCCGACCTCCGGCAGATCCAGGCCCTCGCGCAGCAGGTTGATGCCCACCAGCACGTCGAACTCGCCCAGGCGCAGGTCGCGCAGGATGGCGGTGCGCTCCAGGGTCTCGATGTCCGCGTGCAGGTACCGCACGCGAATGCCCAGATCCCGGTAGTAGTCGGTCAGATCCTCGGCCATGCGTTTGGTGAGTGTGGTCACCAGCACGCGCATGCCCTTCTCCACCGTGAGCCGCACCTCGTGCAACAGATCGTCGACCTGCGTCTGTGCGGGCCGGACCTCGATGTTCGGGTCGACCAGGCCCGTCGGGCGGATGATCTGTTCCACCACCACGCCGCCGCACTTCTCGAGCTCGTACTTCGAGGGCGTGGCCGACACATAGACGACCTGGTTCACCAGCCCCTCGAACTCCTCGAACTTCAGCGGGCGGTTGTCCAGCGCGGCGGGCAGGCGGAAGCCGTAGTCGACGAGGGTCTCTTTCCGCGCGCGGTCGCCGCGATACATGCCGCCGACCTGGGGGATGCTCACGTGGCTCTCGTCCACGATGAGCAGCCAGTCCTTGGGAAAGTAGTTGAGCAGGCAGGGCGGCGGGGTGCCGGGCTTCTGCCCGGTCAGGAACCGCGAGTAGTTCTCGACGCCGTTGCAGTAGCCGATCTGTTCGAGCTGCTCGAGGTCGAACATGGTCCGCTGCTCGAGCCGCTGCGCCTCGACGAGGCGGTTGGCGGCGTTGAGCGCCTCGAGCCGCAGGCGCAGCTCCTCGCGGATCTCCTCGATGGCCGTCTGCAGGCGGTTGGCGCCCACGACGTAGTGGCTGCCGGGGTAGATGGCGATCTTGTCCATCTTGGCGAGCTTCTTGCCCCGCAGCGGGTCGATCTCGGTGATGGCCTCGACCTCGTCGCCGAAGAACTCGATGCGCACGGCCTTCGAGTCCTCGTGCATGGGGAAGACCTCGATCACGTCGCCGCGCACCCGGAAGGTGCCGCGGTGGAAGTCCAGGTCGTTGCGCTCGTACTGGATCTCCACCAGCTTGGCGATGACGTCCTCGCGGTCGACCTGCTCGCCGACCTCGAGGTGCACGAGCTGATCGTAGTAGGCCTCGGCGCTGCCCAGGCCGTAGATGCAGCTCACGCTGGCGACGATGATCACGTCCTTGCGCTCCAGCAGCGACCGCGTGGCCGAGTGGCGCATGCGGTCGATCTCCTCGTTGATGCTGGAGTCTTTTTCAATGTACGTGTCCGAGGATGGCACGTAGGCTTCGGGCTGGAAGTAGTCGTAATAACTGACGAAATACTCCACGGCATTATTCGGGAAGAGCTCCTTGAACTCGCTGTAGAGCTGGGCGGCCAGGGTCTTGTTGTGGGCGAGGACGAGCGCGGTGCGGCCCGTGCGGGCGATGACGTTGGCCATCGTGAAGGTCTTGCCCGAGCCCGTGACCCCCAGCAGCACCTGGTGCTTGATGCCCGCCTCGACGCCGTTGACGAGGGCGTCGATGGCGGCGGGCTGGTCGCCCTCGGGGGCGTACTCGGTCACGAGTTCGAACAGAGACATGGGCGGCTCCGGGCATGCGCGGGGGATTCGCCGCGCATGGTACGGTAACCCGGACGCGGGGCGGGCTCAGAAGCGGAGGAAACCGACGGTGATCGGGCGGCTGCCGGCGGCGTTCGTGTAGACGTCGCCGTTGTCGGTCACGCTCCAGCTCCAGCCCACGATGCTGCGGTTGCCCGTGCCGCTGGCCGAGCCGAGGAACAGGCGGATCGAGCCGGCCCCCGCGCCCTTGTCGAAGGCGCCGTTCTCGTCGTCGCCGATGCGGGTGTCCAGGTCGCCCTCGGGGGCGCCGGCCGGGGCGGAGTGCACGGTCTTCGTCGAGTCCCAGATGCGGACCTGGACCGTGACGACCGTGCCGCTCGGGGCGTTGGGCGGGTTGGTGACCACGCGGGCCGTGTCGGCGAGCATGGCGTGCCCCGTGTCGCCGCCGGTGCCGGTGTACTTGGCGGCGATGATCGCGCCCAGGAACGGCATCTCCAGGTTGCTGGAGACGAGGCGAAGGCGGGGCGTGTTCGTCGCGTCCAGGTAGACCGCCGCCTTGCCCATGGAGAAGGTCTGGGTGGCCGTGCTGTAGGTCCAGTCGGCGTTCCCGTTGCCCTCGATGGCCTGGTACCAGTGCGAGGCATCGGGCAAGCCCTGGTTGGGGTCGTCGTTCGGCCCGCCGAAGAGGCCCTGCATCACGGGCTGGCTGAGCTCGGCGTAAGCGTTCTTGTACACGCGGGCCACGAACGCGCCGCAGACCGTCTTGCTCACCAGGCTCTGGTCCGGCCCGTTGTAGGCCAGGATGCCGCCGCCCTCGGAGGACCTCAGGTAGTCGTTCTGGGCGGGCACGATGTCGGTCTCGTAGTTGGCGGCGTCCGTGGTCTGCACCGACTGGTCGAAGGCCGCGGCCTGGGTGACCGTGAGGGCGCTGGTGGCGACGAGGGCGAGGGCGAAGGTGGAGTTGAAGAGACGCATGGGAGTCTGCCTTTCTGGGGGCGCACGTGTGGCCCCGGGGGTGTTCCGGACCGCCGGCCGGGGCACCATTGCCCGGCTCGGTGGCCGTCGTTTCCATGGCAGGGAGTCGTTGCGAAGGGCGTGCCAACCCGTTTCCGGCCCGCGTCCGCTCGGGGCCGAATCCGCTAAAACCCTGACGGCACAAGGGTTTACACCGTTCGGCGAGGTCGACGTGCGGCCCGTGTGCGCGGGCCCGAAATCTGTGCGGTCGTTGTGCGGGGCGCACAACCCGTGTGCGCGGCGCACGGCGCGTCTGGCGGGTCGGCGGTGTCTCGCATAGAATCCCGGGCCATGCCGCGACCCCCGATCGACGTCCGCCTCCTCGAGGAGAGCTACGAGCGCGCCCTCGACCGGGACTCGGACTTTCCCCGACTCTTCTACGACATCCTTTTCCACGAGCACCCGAGCGTGGAGAAGCTGTTCCGCCGCAACTCCATGGACGCGCAGCGGAAGATGTTCGGCCAGACGCTGGTCGCCATCGTCGACCACCTGGACGACGAGCCCTGGCTCAAGGCCACCCTGGAGCCCCTGGGCCACGGTCACGTGGCCTATGGCGTCACGCCCGAGATGTACGACGTGATGGCCGACGCCCTGATCCGCGCCCTGTCCGAGGTCAACGGCGCCGACTGGCGCCCGGAGCACCACACCGCCTGGGCCGCCGCCTTCGACTACATCGTCGCGCTCATGCGCGCCGGCGAACCGGGCGGGGGCGCCGACCCTGCAAAGCAGGGCGGGGGGGGCATCACATGACCGAAACGACGACCCTCGACGAAGACGCGCTCCCCTGGGTCGGCGTGGGCGCGCGCGCCGCGCAGCCCGAGACGCGCCTGGTGATCCTGTGGTCGCTCGACGAGCCCGATCGCGTGGGTGAGAGCGCCGTGATCACCGGCAAGCGGGTCCTGGGGCGGGGCGACTCCGCCGGCGGCGATCCCGCGCCGCGGCTGCGCTTCGGCCGCACGCGTCCGCAGGGCACCGTGCCCGGGCCGCCGCTCCAGAACGCGCGCGTTTCACGGCTTCAGCTCGTGCTCGAGGCGCTCCCGGACGGCCGGCTCTCCGTAGCCTCCGTGGGTCGCAGCCGCCTGACGGTGAACGGTCGGGAGTGCACCGAGGCCGTCGTGGGGGACGGCGACACCGTGCACCTGCGCAACGCCATGCTGCTCCTGGTCACGCGGCGCGCGCCCATGCCCCGCCTGGTGGCCTGGACGAGCCGGACCGAGGTCCCCTTCGGCGCGCCGGACCCCTGCGGCATCGTCGGCGAGAGCCGGGCGACGTGGGCGCTGCGCGAGGCGCTGGCCGTGGCCGCCCGCAGCAACCATCACGTGCTGCTGCACGGGCCGAGCGGCGCGGGCAAGGAGCTGGCCGCCCGCGCCGTGCACGCGCTGTCCGAGCGCGCGGCGCGTCCGCTGCTGGCCCGCAGCGCGGCGACCTTCACCGAGACGCTGCTGGACGCCGAGCTCTTCGGCAACGTGAAGAACTTCCCCAACGTGGGCACCCCCGAGCGCCCCGGTCTGGTGGGCGAGGCGGACGGCGGCGCGCTGTTCCTGGACGAGATCGGCGAGCTGCCCACGCCGCTGCAGGCCCACCTGCTGCGGCTGCTGGACCGCGACGGCGAGTATCACCGGCTGGGCGAGTCCCGCGCGCGCCGGGCGGACGTGCGCTTCATCGCCGCCACCAACCGGCCGCTGGACGCGCTCAAACACGACTTCGCCGCGCGCTTGACCGCCCGCGTCTCGCTGTCGGGCCTTGACGCCCGCCCCGAGGACGTGCCCCTGCTGGCCAACGCGCTGCTCGAGCGGTTCCGGCAGAAGAGCCCCGCCCTGGCCGAGCGGTTCTTCGAGCGGCGCCACGGCGCACTGGCCGAGCCGCGTCTGGACCCGGATCTCGTGGAGATGCTGGTGCGCCACCCCTGGCGGCTGCACACCCGCGAGCTGGAGCGCCTGCTGTTCATCGCGGTGTCCACGAGCCCCGGCGACTACGTGACGCTCACGGCCGAGGTCCTGGCCGAGGTCGCGCCGGTGGACGAGACGCCGGCCCCGGACAACGTGCTGCGCCTGCCGGCCTCCGCCGCGCCCCCGCCGGACAAGGCGCGCATCGAGTCGGCCCTGGAGGCCGCCGAGGGCCGCGTGGCCGGCGCCGCCGAGCGCCTGGGCCTCAGCAGCCGCTACGTGCTCTACCGCCTGATGCGGCAGTACGGCATCGAGGCCCACACCGCCTGAGCGGCGCCCTCAGGCCGGCGGCAGCCCCGGCATGAGCGCCGCGGCGAACCGCTTGGGCTCGCGCAGCCCCTGGGCGCGCAGCGCGGCCTCGTTCGCCCGCTCCGCCGCGGTGTCGGCGCAGAGGCGCGCCTGCTGGAGCGCGGCCAGCGTGGCGTGCAGGCGCGCGCCCGAGGCCCCGAAGCGCTCCGCCGCCATCCCGAAGTGGCGCGCCGCGGCCTCCGGTGCAGCGTCGGCCAGCGCGAGCGAGGCCCGCAGCGCCTGGGTGAACCCCTCCATCCACGGGCCACCGCGCCGCTCGAGCGCGGCGAGGCGCTTCAACACCAGGGGCCGCAGCCCCTGCTCACCGGCCAGCACGGCGGCCACGGCGCGCCGCGCGAGCTGCTCCGTGATGCGCAGCGCCAGGATCTCCACCCGCATCAGACCGGCCTTCTCGACGCCCGCCATGCCCTCGGAGAACAGCGCGAAGGCCTCGCGGGGGCGCCCCTGGTACGCAAGCAGGTCCGCCCGCAGGTACAGGGCGTTGGCGTGCTGGAACAGGAACGCGCGGTCGCTCCACCGGGAGAGCGCGCGCGTCAGCCGCAGCTCCGCGCGCTCGGGGGCGTCCGCGCACAGGTCGCAGTAGGCGCCGAAGGCGGTGTCGAACATCGTCTCGGTGTAGCGGTCGCCGCGGTCCGCCGCCGCCTGCGTCCACAGGGGCACGTCCGTCATCACCCGCGGCAGGTCGCCCGTGGTCTGCGCGAGGAGCGTGGCGAAGTACCGGCAGGTGCCCAGCTCCCAGCCTTTACGCGCGCCCTCGGGCTCGACCAGGGCCAGCGCCCGCGCGAAGGCCGCCTGGGCCGGCGCCCAGTCGAAGCGCGAGAGCGAGGTCATGCCCTCGCCGATCTCGATCCAGAGCGCGTCCACGGGCTCCGCCAGGTGCCGGCGCAGACCGCGGGCGTGGGCCAGGAGCTTCTCGGCGCGCCGCAGCCCGGCCGCCCCGCCGCTGCTCACGAGCATGGCGGCGATGCCCAGGCCGCGCACCATGCGCACCGGCTCGCCCAGCGCCAGCGCGAGGCGCAGGTGTTTCAGCAGGAACCCGAAGCCCCGCATCATGTCCACGTTCACCAGGCCCTGCCCCGCCGCCCAGCAGGCGTCCACACGGGCGATCTGGCCTGGGGGCCAGGCGGCGCCGAGCGCGGGCCCGGGCAGCGCGCCGACCCGAAGGCGCAGATCCTCGGCCACGATGGTGGCGATGGCGGCGGTCGTGGACCGGGGCATGGGGATGCCCGCGCGCTGAAGCACCGGGGCGATGGCCACGAGCCCCTCGTCGACGAACCCGGTGCGCAGCAGGTGGGCGGCCAGCGCGGCCTCGATCTCGGGCCGGGCCTCGGGTGGGGCGGCGCCCAGGGCCGCGCGCCAGGCCGCCGCCGCCTCGGCGTCCCGACCGGCGAGCACGAGCAGCTCGGCGCGGCGCCGCAGCAGGCGGGGCTGGTCCTCGGGC
>CAINDO010000416.1 GCA_903847385.1 uncultured Myxococcales bacterium | reverse complement strand
GCTGAATGGGGCGCCACGAGAGCGTGCCGCCGAGGCTGAGCGTGACGAGGCTCAGCGACCAGGGCTGGAGCGCGCGGCTCAGCACCGCGTCGATGGAGGCCCCGAACCTGGGGCCGAGCCCGGGGATGTACGGGAATGCGAGCGAGACCGGGAAGCGCCCCGTGAGGCGGCTGACGTCGAGGTCGGCGACGCCGGTGAAGTCGGCCGGCGTGGGCGCCACCACGGGGAGCGGCGTGGACGGCTTCGGAGGCGCCGGGGCGAGAGTGGGCGTCCGCACGAGCGGCGCCGCCGGCGTGGGGTGCTCCTCGTTCGGATCGAGGAGTTCGCCGTCGTCCAGGGACTCGAGATCGTCGTCGTCGTCCTCGTCCATGTCCGGTGGCGGGACCGGCTGCAGCGGCGTGCGCCCCACGGAGGTGCTCAGGTCCCGCAGCGCGGCGGCGGCGAGCTGATGCGTCTCCGACGCGGGCGACGAGTTGCGCATCGACGCCTCGAAGTGGACACCGGCGGCGTCCCGCGCGCCCCGCTCCCGCAGGGCGGTGCCGAGCTGAAGGTGCGCCTCGGGCGAGTCCGGCGCCAACGCGACGGCGGACCGGAAGCTGAAAATGGCGGCGTCGAGCTGGTTGAGCTGCATCTGCACGATGCCCAGGTCGCAGTGGGCCTCGGGTACGTCCGGCCGCAGCCGGATGGCCTCGCGCAGGTAGCGCATCGCCTGCGAGGACTCCTCGACGGATGCGTGCGCCATGCCGCAGTTGATCAGCGCCTCGACGCAGGTCGGATCACGCTGGAGGATGACCTGGAAGATGGCGATGGCGTCCCGCGGCTGCTCGGTGCGGGCGAGGGCGCTGCCCAGGGCCAGGGAGGCCTCGAAGTCCTGGGGGTCGAGCGCGTAGGCGGCGCGAAACGCCCCGAGCGCGGCGTCCAGGTTGCCGAGCGCCGTGTGGATGCGGCCGAGCCGGACCTGCGCGCCGACGTTCCCCGGATCGAGGGAGATGGCCGTCTTGACGTGCTCGAGGGCCTCGCCCAGGGCCCCCGTGGTGCGCAGGGCCTCGGCCAGGAAGACATGGCCGTCGGCGACGTCGGGCGAGAGGCGCACGGCCGTCCGGAGGGCGTCGATGGCGTCGTCCGTCTGGCCGACCCGCAGCAGGAAGAGCCCCAGAAAACCGAAGGCGTCCGCGTTCGTCGGGGCGCTGCGCGTGGCGGCCTCGTACAGGGCGCGCGCGGTCTGCGGGTCCCCGAGGGCCTCCATCATGGCGGCCACTTCGAGAGCGGTGGTGGGGTCCACCGGCCACTTCGAAGCGTTGCGGGCGGCCTCCCGCGACTCGGCGGCGTCCCCGGCCATATAGAGCGACTTGGAGAGCGCCAGCCAGTTGTTGCCATCGTCGGGCCGTCGGCGGGCGCGCCAACGGAGGCCAATCAGCGCCATGAGAACTCCGGGCAGCGGGCGTCGTCCATCATCGTCGATGCGGCCTTCACCCGGTCACTTCCCCGACAGCACGACGGGCGCGACGACCTTGGGTTTGACCTCGACGGTCTTGCTGCCGAGGATCTTCCCGGCGGCGTCCCGCACTTCGACCCGGCGGCTGCCGGCCTTGACCTTGTACATCCACAGCGGCGTGAGTTTACGCGTGGATTCGCCGTCGATGAAGACCGTTCCCGCCGTCGTCGACGTCACGCTGACGAATCCCGTGTCGCCGGCCATGGCGGCGGGGGCCAGGGAGCCGGCCGCGGGGGCCGGCGTCGC
>CAINDO010000415.1 GCA_903847385.1 uncultured Myxococcales bacterium | reverse complement strand
GGCCACCAGGGCGGCCACGCGGCCCGTCTCGGCGGCGGGTGGGGGCGCAGCGACGTCCAGCGGGTACACGAAGCGGAAGCGGTCGATGACGGGGGCGCCCTCGACGCGCGCGGCGTGCAGATCGGCGGCCCGAAGGGCGCCGTGGGCCAGCACGCGGACCTGCGTGGCATCCCCGAGCGCGGCCAGCACGCCGCGCATGGCCCAGTCGGCGACGTCCGCGGCCGGGGGCGGGCCGAGGGAGAGCGCCTGCACCGCCTCGCCGCGGCGGATGAAGGCGTGCACCCCCGACTCGCCGGGGAAGAGCGTCAGCTCGGCCGAGTCGGCCGCCAGCGAGGGCAGCGGGGCGCTCGTCGAACCAGCGCGGCCCTGGCCCAGGCGGTCGAGCAGGGCGGCCATCTCGGCCTCCAGCGCGGCGAGGGCGCTCGTCCGCTCGGCGCGGGCCGTCTGGAGCTCCGCAGCCGTGCGGCGCCAGTCCTCGGCGCGGGCGGTCTCCAGGGCGTCGTGGCGGGCGCGCCAGGCGTCCAGATCGCGCTGCCACGCCGCGCGGGCCTCCGGCGCCAGAGCGAACAGGCGCGCCCGCACCGAGACGGCGGCGAGGGCCCGCGTTCGCGCGCGCCGTGCGGCCCGCATGGCGTCTTCGGCGCGCCCCGCGGCGACGAGCGCGTCCGTCAGCAGGCGCGCGCTGGCGTCCGTGTCGCCCAGGAATCGCTGTCGGCCGGCGTCCACGGGCACCCGGGCGACGGCGGTGTCCAGCAGCGCCTCGGCGGCGCCCCAGGCCGTGATCGCGGCGTCTCGCCGACCGGCGGCGGCGTGCACGCGGCCCAGGCCCGTCGCCGCGCGCCAGGCAACCACGGGCTCGCCCGCGGCCTCGCCGAGCAACTGCAGGCGCGTGTAGGCCTTCGCGGCGGCGTCCAGGTTCGCGCGGCCGCCCCGCGACAGGGCGAGGCGGGCCTCCAGGTCCAGGCGCCAGCGGCTCGACTCGACGTCGTCCGCGGTGTCCGTGGTCTCGGCCAGGGAGGCCGCCGCGGCGGTCGTGTCCCCGCGCTGCAGGGCGTCCAGGGCCTCGTTCAGGCGCGTGGTCAGGCGCATGCCCGGGTGCTGGCCGCAGGCGGCCTCCATCGCCCGCATGCGGGCCAGCAGCGGGGTCGCGGCGGGCACGTCCGTCCGGCCCTGCTCGCGCAGCGTGAGGCGCGCCCAGGCCAGGTTGCCCAGGGTGGTGACCACCGCGCAATCGTCCGCGCGGCCCGACAGGGCGCGGGAGAGCCGCGCGTCGACCTCGTCCGGGCGGCCGAGGACCTGCCACAGCGCGGCCTCCTCGGAGAGCACCGAGTCGGCGAGGCCGGTCTCGAAGCGGCGGGCGTCGGTCCCGGCGGCGTCCAGCGCCGCCGCGGCGGCGCGATAGTCACCGCGCTCCCGGGCGAGCACCGCGCGGTGGTAGGCCAGCAGGGCGGCGCCCTCGGCCTAGCCGTCGGGCAGGGCATCAGACGCGGCCAGGGCCGCTTCGGCGCCGGCGAAGTCCCGAGTGCGGATGAGCAGGAACGCACGCAGCAGATGGGCGCGGAGCTCCAGGTCGAGCTGTCGCGTCTCGGCGGCGCGCCGGGCCGCGCGTTCGAGCGCGACGAGCGCGCCGGGCACGTCCCCCGTCCGGTTGGCGAGCCGGCCGATCTGGAAGTCCAGGCGCGCTGCCAGGGCCGGCGCGGCGTTGGCGCGTGCG
>CAINDO010000414.1 GCA_903847385.1 uncultured Myxococcales bacterium | reverse complement strand
GGCGGCGGCGCGGCGGCCGCGGTGGCCGGCGCAGCGGCGGCGGCGGTGATGGGCGCAGCGGCGCTCACGGGCGCAGCGTTCGCGCTCGCGGGGGCGGCGTTCGGGCTCGCCGGTGCGGCCGAGGGTTTGTCTTCCGCCGCAGCCTCGGGTCGCATGTCGAAGTAGTAAGTCGCGTCCTGGTGGACCGGGATGTGGTCGATCTTGTCCGGCAGGCCCGGCGCCACCATGCGGACCTTCAGGAACCCCCGGGGGGCCATGCGCGGCTTGGTCAGCGAACAGGGCGAGCCATCACACAGCAGTTCGCCGGTCTTCACCCGGTAGATGCGGGCGTTCTCCGGCGTCAGATGCAGCACCAGGTGGACGACGGGCCCGGCGTCGCTCGTCGCTTCCTCCGCCTCGGGTGCGGCGCTGGCGGGCGCCGTCACGGGCGCGGCGGCGGCGCTGGCGGGCGCGGCGCTCGGAGGCGCAGACACGAGCGCGGCGCTCGGGGGCGCAGACACGAGCGCGGCCGGGGCGCTCACGGGGGCGAGCGACGCCGGCTCGGGCCGGAGCGACTGCGCGACCGGGACGCTGACCGAGGGCAGGTACTCGGCCGACGCCGCCGGCGGGGCGAGGACGGGCGGCGCCTCGGGCTGGTGGAAAAGCAGGTACCCGAGCGCCAGCGCGAGGGCGAAGAACACCCCGGCGAAGACCACCCCCCGCCAGAAGGAGACCTCCGAACCGCCGCGCGCGGGGGCCGGCGCCGACTCGATGGGCGGCGCATGGACGGACCGCACCTCGGCATCCAGCCGCAGCGGCGCGAACATGAAGGGGTTCTCGTGGTCCCGGGCCGCCTGCAGCACTTGCGCGGCCTCGTCCGCCGTGCGGGGCGCGGCGGGCAGCAGGACCAGGGAGCCCCGCGCGGACGGTGGCGCGGAGCCGGCGGGCGGGCTCACGGCAGGCGGCACGCTCGACAGCCGAGGGCGCAGCGCCGGCAGGTTCGTCTCCGTCCCGTCGATCGCCGGCGTCATGATCGTCGGTGCCGTCGAGCTCACCGGCGCGAACACCGGCGTCGGCGCCGGCGTCGGCGCGCGGGTCGGCACGGGCACGACGTCCCCCGGGTCGACCTCCGGGGGCTCCCACGGGAAGGTCATGTGCTCCGCGCGGACGGTGTGCTCCTCGTGGTGCTCCCGGGCGGCGGGGGCCGGCGCGGCCGAGTTCACCGAGGTCATCACGTCCTCGGAGTGGTCGGCGGCGGGCACCGTGTCGAACGGGCGCCCCGGGGCCGCGAGCGGCGGGGCCTCCCCCTCGCCGAACTCGGGCGCGAGCGGCCCCCCGAGCACCGTGCCGGCGGCGCGGCCCTTGGCGGCGGCCTCGACGGCGTCGCGGCGCTGGATCTCGATCTGGAGCGCCCGCGGGTCGAAGGGGATCGTGCTGTCCAGGCGGGCGGGCGCCGGTGCGGGCAGGACCCGACTGGCCATGGCTTCCACGAGCTCTCGGCCGAACTCCTGCGTCGGGTCGCTCTCGAAGCCGTCCACCTGGCTCGCGACGCCGCCGGTCATCTGGAGCACACCCCGAGCGGCGTCCGAGAGCGAGAACAGCTCGCGCAGGCCCTGGATGGCGTCCTGAAACGGCTTCACGCCAGCGTAGCGGTCGACGCGCCGGGGCGCCAGGGCGGTCTGCACGACCTTGTCCAGGTAGGCCGAGAGCCCCAGGTCCGGGCGGGCGGTGGACGGCGCCGGGGCGGCCCGCTGCTCGTCGAGCGCCTGGGCCCGCGGGGCCTTGCCCGTCAGGGTGAAGTAGAGCACGGCGCCGAGGGCGTAGACATCGTCCCCCGCCGCGAGGGGCAGGCCGGCGCGGGACTCCGGCGACCGATAGGCCGCGGGGGCCTCGGGCAGCGGCAGCAGGCCGTCGAAGAGCCCGCGCGCGAACGCCATGTCGACGACCTCGGGCTCGGGCAGCACGAACTGCCCCTGACCCTGCGCCTTGCGCTCCGCCAGGATGATGTTCGCCGGGCGGATGTCGCCGAGCACGACGCCGGCGGCGTGGGCCTCGCCCACGTGGGCGAGCAGGCGCTCCATCACGTGCAGTGCCAGATCCGGCGCCAGGGGGCCGCCGTTCGCGACGGCGCGCAGCAGCGAGTTGCCTTGCACGCGGCGGATGACGAAGTACGGCAGGCCCTCCGTCAGCAGGCCGCAGTCGCGCACCGTGATGACGTGGCCCGTCTGCAGGCGACGCGTCCGCTCGACCTCGACCCGGGCCCGCTGCACGAACCCCGGCCCCTGATCCGGGGCGATCTCCGGCAGCACCAGCACCACGGACTCGCGGCGCTCGAGGTCCTGCGCGGGGTAGGCGTTGCCCACGGCCCAGCGATTCGGGTTCTTCAGGATGCGATAGCGGCCGTTGACGACGGCGTCGTTCACCAGCTCCGAGGACTGCCCGGCCGCGGGGGACGGCGTCGGCAACGACGCGCCGCGGGGGCGCGCGCCGCGGGCGGACGTGCCCCGGTTTTCGCCCGCAGGGGTGCCGCTGGGGTTCTGAGGAGCTTCGGCCAAACTACCCTCGACGCCTGCAGACCGCAGACGACCTCATCCGAAAAATGGACGCGTGCGCCGAGAGTAACAAAGCTTTCGGCCGCGTGCATGCAATTCTTCGTGGGGGCGCGGGCAGGTCGCCGTGTCGCCCGGGGCGTTCAGGTCTCCGCCTGGCGGCGCACGAGGGGCAGGCGCGCGAGGGGTCGGGTGATTCCGGCTGTGTCGGGCCGCATCGCGGCGGCGGCGGCGACGGCCTGGTCGACCCCGAAGTCCCCCGTGCGGACGCCGGCCTGATCGTCCACCGCGGCCTCGAGGCGGGCGCGGGGCTTCTCGTTGAGCGCGCTGAAGTTGGCCTGGCCGCTCTGGCCGATGGCCGCGACCTCGCGGATGCGGGCGCGGGCCTCGAGCGCCCGCTCCTGGGCCGGGCGAGCCGTGCGCATGTCCAGGGCGTCGGGGCCGTGACCGAGGCGGCCACGGGTGGCGGCGAGCAGCTCGAAGGCCGGCCCGGTGAGCGACATGAGCTGGCGCAGGCCGGTCAACGCCCGCTGGAGCGCGCCGATGTGGGGGAACCGGTCGTCCCGATCCGGGGCGAGGCCACGCACCAGCACCGTGTGCAGGCAGGCCTCCAGGCGGCGGTCCAGGGTGTCGTCGGGCAGGCTCGGCCAGCCGGAGCCGTCCGCCGGGCCGTGCGCGGCCATGGTCGGCGGCGCGACGCCGAGGATCAGCGCGTGCAGCAGCGCGGTGATGGCGAACACGTCGTCCCGGGGGTCGGCCTCTTCACCGGCCCGAATCTGCGGGGCGTCGAAGAGCGAGGAGCGGGCGCGGGTGGCGTTCTGCGCCGTCGGGCCGAAGAGGCCGCGGGCGAGGCCGAAGTCCACCACGCTGACGCGGGCCCGACCGCCGGGCTGCGAGTCAACGATGATGGAGTCCGGATCCAGGCTCGCCGGGAACACGCCGAGCACGTGGGCCCGGCGCACCAGGTCGCAGAGCTGGATGGCGATGGACACCGCGCGGTCCGGAGACAGGCGACCCTCGGAGCGCAGCAGCGCCGCCAGGCTGCCGCCCTGGGGGCGATTGACCACCGCGAAGGGCTGGCCGTCGTCCGTCAGGCCGGCGTCCTTCAGCGTGCAGTACGCCGTGTCGTTCAGCGGCCGGAGCCGCTCGATCTCGTGCTGCAGGGCGTCCACGACCCGCTGGGGCCGCACGGCCTGCGCCGCGGGCACCAGGATCGTCACGCGGCCACCGGCGACGGTGTCGACGGCGACGACGTAGCGGCCGACGGTCTGCTCGCCGAGCACGCGTTCGATGACGTAGCGGCCGTTGGCCCCGATGTTGTTGGCGTCCTGCATGACTTCCTCCCGAGCGAGCTTACAGCCCTTGTTACGGTAGAAGCATTGGAGCCTTTAGCAATTCACGAATGGGAATCCCGCAAGGGTCCCCACAGACCCGTCCAGCGCGTCAGAAACGCGCCACCGCCGTCGCCCGCGTCTCGCGGATGACGGTGACCTTGATCTGCCCCGGGTAGGTCAGCTCACCCTCGATGCGGGTGGCGACCTCGTCCGAGAGGCGGGCGGCGTCCCGGTCGGTCATGCGGCCCTGATCCACGACGATGCGCAGCTCTCGCCCGCCCTGGATGACGAAGTGGCTCTCGATGCCGCGGAAGCTCTGGCAGATGCGCTCGAGGTCCTCGACGCGCATGCTGTAGGCCTCTTCGGTGGCGCGCCGGGCGCCGGGGCGCGCGCCGCTCAGGGCGTCGGCGGCCGCGACGATGTAGGCCAGCACGGAGTCGGGCTTCTCGTCGTTGTGGTGGGCCGCGATGGGGTGGACGATCTCCGGCGGCTCACCGTGCGCCCGCGCGAAGGCCGCGCCGCTCACCGCGTGACTGCCGACGGCCTCCGTCTCGGCCCAGAGCACCTTGCCGATGTCGTGGATGAGCGCCGACCGGCGGGCCGCGACGGCGTCCGCGCCCAGGTCCTCGGCGATCATCCCGCACAGGTAGGCCGTCTCGATGGCGTGGGCCCACTGGTTCTGCGTGTAGCTCGTGCGGTAGAGCAGCTTGCCCACGAGATGCAGGATCTCGGGGTGCATCTTGTCGACCTTCAACAGCTCGGCGGCGCTCTTGCCGGCGGCGCGCACGGTGCGCTCGAGGTCCTGCCCGGCCTTGGTCACCACCTTGGCGATGGTGCCCTCGTTGACCTCGCGCTCCTTGAGCAGCCGCTCGAAGGACTGGCGGCCCCACTCGCGCAGATAGGGCTCCGGCGCCTGCAGGAAGAGGTCGTCCCCGCCCTCCTGCGCCATGAACTCGACCTGCGTCTTCTCGGTGATGGCGCGCAACAGGCCGAAGCCGTCTGCCGTGAGGCGGTCGCGCATCTTGCCGGCCGGGGGCAGCGTGACGGTCGTCGCCAGACGTTCGCTCGGGACCACCGTGCCGTACCGCTGGCAGACGAGGTCGATCAGCCCGCGCGCCGAGAGCTCGGCGTTGGCGCGGGCGGTCTCCTCGTGCAGGCGGGCCGCCTTCTGGGCGGCGAGGCGGGCCTGCTCGGAAAGGCCGGTGCGCAGCTCGGAGAGCGTGTCGCCCCGCGTCTGCCGGGCGGCGTTCTCGACGAGCTCGATGGCCTGCTGCACCAGCGCCGGCACCTGCGTGGACTCGGCCTGCACGGTGTCCTGCCGCTGCTTCAGGGCGTCGAACTGGGCGTCGATCTCGCGGGACCGCTCGTCGAGCTCACCGCGGCGCCGCTCGATGGCGGCCTCGCGGGCGGCGAGGCGCTGGTCCTCGGCGTCCAGCTCCGTGGAGGCCTGGCGCGCGTGGGTCTGGGCATCCGCCCGGATGGCCTCGGCCTTGCGGCGGCCCTCGGCGAGGAGCTCCTGGCGCTCGCGCTGGGCGGCCTCGAGACCGCGGCTGCGCAGCGTGTCGAGCTCGGCCTGGGCGTCGAGCGCGACCTGCTCACCGCGACGGCGCGTGGCGACGACCAGCCCCGCGGCGGTGGTCGCGGCGGCCGCGAGCGCGGCGAGCGAGAGCATGACGATCGACATGGTTTACTTCTTGGGTTTTTTCTTTGGTTTGCCGCCCGACGAGTCGGATGCCTCGCCGGAGGCTTCGGATTCGGCCTCGGCCTCGTCCTCGGCCGCCGCCGCGGGGTTCGCGACCGCCAGGGCCTTGCGATACCGCGTCTGGGCGCCGGGCTCGATCCGCCAGCGGCCGTCTTCCTTCCGCAGATAGTAGTCGCGCTTCTCGGCGCCGGCCAGGGCCTCCACCCGCGCGAAGTCTCCGGCGATCTGCTCGTCCTTGACCTCCATGGGTTTGCCGTCGAAGGCGAGCTTGGCCACGAGGTCCTGCCAGCCGTCGTCCTCGGTGCGCTGCTGCTGCTCCCACCGCCGGACGAAACGCCGCTGGCTCGTGACGCTGAACAGGTCGCGGACCGTGACGACGTCCCGCGAGGCGGCGGCCTCGCTGGCGCGCTGGACGACCTCTGCCGGGCTGTCGCGGCAGGCGGTCAGCAGCAGAAGGGCGGCGCCGAGCAGCGCGTACCGGACGGCGAGCATCGGGGGGTCAGCGGACGAAGAACCAGACCGCCACGCCGAGCAGGACGACGATGCCGCCGATCAGCGCGTAGGTCTGGAGGTTCGAGCCGCCGCCGCCCGCCGAGGGGGACATGCGCGACTGCTGACCCGTGGTCACGGCGGCGGGGGTCTTGTTGGCGTCGGCGCTCAGCGAGAACTGTCGGCGCACGTTGTCGTCGACCTTCTGCTTGGACGCCTCGGCGAGCTCCTTCTGGCGGCGCTCGGCGGCGTCGACGTCCTCGGCCTCGGACTCGATGGCGGCGAGCTTCTCCGGGTCGATGGCGTCCATGAACCACAGCGTCTCGCGGAAGCCGCCGTCCTGCGCCTTGGGCGCCTCGGCCGCGGGCGCGGGCTTGGGGGCCTCCGCCGCGGGGGCGGGCTTGGGCGTCTCCACGCGCGGCGCGGGGGCCGGGGCGGGCTCGGGCGCCGGGGCGGGCGCCGGTGCCT
>CAINDO010000413.1 GCA_903847385.1 uncultured Myxococcales bacterium | reverse complement strand
GGCCGCGCGGGGCGGGCGTGTCGTCGTGCGGGCCGTTCATGCGGGTGCGACCGCTGCGGCGCTCGCTGTCCGAGAGCTTCTCGGTGCGTGGCTTGCGCGGGCCGGGCTTGCTCGGGCCCTTCTTGGGGCCGCCGGACTTGGCCGGGGCCTTGCCGGCGCCGCCAGCGCGCGGCGGTCGGGTGCCGGGCTTCGCGGGCTTGCCGGGCGCCTTGCCGGCGGGTTTGCGGGTTCCACCGCCGGCCTTGGCGGGCCGGGCGGGTCTCTGATCATTCGTCGGGGGGGTACGGGGCGGCACGCGCGCAGCATAGACGACTGGAACCGGCGAACGTCGTTTTTTCGGGAACCCGTAGATCGCCGCGGTGTCCGACACGTTCGAGGGAGCAACGACCCGCGACGCCCGCGCGTCCCCCTGGAGGCCCCATGCGGTTGATCAGTATCCTTGCGTCCGCGTTCTGTGTGTCTGTCATGGCGAGCGCCGCGTCGGCCGCGCCGCAGTCCGCTGGCGAGGTCCGCGGCCGCGCCGTGGACGCGTCCGACGCGCACGGCTTGAGCGGCGTGGCCGTGTCGCTCGTGGGCGCGTCGCGCGTGACCGCCAGCGGCGCGGACGGGACGTTCACGCTCGGCGGCGTGCCGGCGGGCCCGCAGACCATCGCCTGCAGCGCCGCCGGTTACCGCCCCGCGCAGGTCGCCCTCACGGTGGTGGCCGGCGGGGTGCACCAGATCCGGTGCAGTCTGACGCGCCTGCCCGTTCTGCCCGGCGCGCCCTTGGCGGCCAAGGCCGGCAAGCGGTCTGCGGGCGCCGCCGACAGCGAGTTCGTGCTCGGCGTGCTCGGGGCCGGGGCAGGCGCGAGCCCCAGCGTCGTGGACGGCCTCCGGGGCGACGCCAGCATCGGCGTGGGCAACATCGGCACCGTGGGTCACGGCCGGGGCGGTGGCGGATATGGCAGCGTGAGCGGCGTGGGCGCCGGCGCCGCGGCCCCCATGGAGGCACGGTCGAGTCGTGGCTTCGCGCTCCGGGCGTCCCCGGCCCCCGCCATGGTGATCGCCGCGCCCCCCACGCAGGGCGGCCCGGCCTCGCCCGCGGACACGGAGTCCCGCGAGGGCTACGACGGCATCGTCGAGAACGCCTTCCTCGGCGCGCAGCAGACGCCGCTGTCGACCTTCTCCATCGACGTGGACTCGGCCAGCTACGCCAACGTGCGGCGCTTCCTGAAGTCCGGCAGCCGCCCCCCGCGGGACGCCGTTCGGGTCGAGGAGCTGATCAATTACTTTCGCTACGAGTACCCCAATCCGACGGACGGCAAGCCCTTCTCCGTGAACACGGAGGTCTCCGAGGCGCCCTGGAAGCCCGAGCATCGGCTCGTGCGCATCGGCTTGCAGGGGCCCCGGATTGCCGCCGAGCGCCTGCCCCCGGCGAACTTGACCTTTCTGATCGACGTCTCGGGCTCCATGAACGGCCCCAAGCGCCTGCCGTTGCTCAAGCAGAGCTTCCGCCTGCTCATCGACGAGCTGCGCCCCCAGGACCGCGTGTCCATGGTCGTGTACGCCGGGGCCGCGGGTGTGGTGCTGCCGCCCACCGAGGGCAGCGAGAAGGGCCGCATCATCGAGGCCCTCGAGGGCCTGCAGGCCGGCGGCTCGACCGCGGGCGCCGAGGGCATCCGGCTCGCCTACCAGACGGCCCGGGCGAGCTTCGTCCAGGGCGGCAACAACCGCGTGATCCTTGCCACGGACGGCGACTTCAACGTGGGCACGTCCAGCGACGCCGAGCTCGTGCAGCTCATCGAGCAGGAGCGGAAGTCGGGCGTGTTCCTGACGATCCTGGGCTTCGGCATGGGCAACTACCAGGACGCCAAGATGCAGAAGCTCGCCGACGCCGGGAACGGCCACCACGCGTACATCGACGACCTGGACGAGGCCCGCAAGACGCTGGTGGCCGAGATGGGCGCCACGCTGCTCACCGTCGCCAAGGACATGAAGGTGCAGGTGGAGTTCAATCCGGCCCGCGTGAAGGCCTATCGGTTGATTGGTTACGAGAATCGCCGTCTCGCGGACGCCGACTTCAACAACGACCAGAAGGACGCCGGCGAGCTCGGCGCGGGCCACTCCGTGACCGTGCTGTACGAGCTGATCCCGGCGGGGTCGGACGAGGCCGTGCCGGGCATCGACCCCCTGAAGTACCAGGCCGTGAGCCCCACGGCGGCGGCGGGCGGCGACGAGCTCCTCACGGTGAAGCTGCGCTACAAGGCCCCGGACGCGGACGCCAGCCGGCTGCACGCCCAGGCCCTCGTGGACACGCACACGCCCCTGGCGCAGACGAGCGACGACTTCCGCTTCGCCGCCGCCGTGGCCGAGTTCGGCATGCTCCTGCGCGAGTCGCCCCACCGCGGCACGGCCAGCTTCGGCGGCGTGCTCACCCGCGCGCAGGCCGCCCTCGGCCGCAACACCGGCGGCCTGCGCACCGGTTTCCTCGAGGTCGTACGCGCCGCCGCCGGCCTTTACGGGCAGGCGCTGGCCCGCTGAGGCGACCGCGCCCCTCGCGCCCGCGTGGCGACCCTGGGCCCGACTGTGCCACACTCGCCCCATGGCCACCCTTTTCAGCGACCTCGCCTGGGACACCGGAGAGATCGAGCGCGGCGGCACGCGGCACCCGCTCCACCTGGCGCCGCGCTTCGCGCTCGAGCTCGCCCCGGACACGATTCTCGCGCCGCACCTGTACGGCTACGCCGAGCCGCGGCGCTGGAACGAGCGCGGCTTCAAGCGCCACCGCAACCGGGCCGAGATGTACACGGTGCAGGAGCGCCCGGACTTCGTGCTGTACGTCTCGCGCTCCGAGGGCCAGCGCCGCTACCTGGAGACGGAGCTGGCCCCCGCGCTCCCGCCCGAGGTGAGCCTCTTCGTGCTCGAGCCCGTCGAGCGGCGCGCGCAGCGCCTGGACGCCGCCGGCACGGTCCGAACCGAGCTGTCCCTCGCCGAGGTGCCCGCCACCCTGGACGCCCTCCTGAAGACGCGCCTGTTCGCCAACGCGGACTTCGACTTCCTGTGCGCGCCCTGGGGGCACCCCACGTTCCAGAGCGGCCTGTACGACGCCGATCCGGCGCGGGTCGCCCGCATCGAGGCCCACCCCATCCGCCTGTGGGAGGCCATCCTGCTGCGCGGCCACTGGGAGCGCTGGGAGCTCGTGCGCGGGGAGGTGCCGCTGGTCGCCGTGCTGCCCACCGCGGCCGCCGCCGCCGCGACGCTGGGGCAGTGGATGCAGGACGCCGTGCGCTGGACCGGCCACGACCCCGACCCGCAGATGGCCTGGATCCACGTGGGGCCGTTCCGATTCCGGCAGACCGGCACGCAGGTCGATGCCCGCCTGCGCCTGAGCGCCGCCGACATTCGCGTGGCTTTCATGCCCCGGGCCGAGCTGCCGGGCGCCGAGGACCTGCCCAGCCTGCTCGGCGTGCTGTGCGCCGGCAACGAGGGCGCCAAGGTCGAGATGCTCAACGGCTACGCGTGGTCGACCGCCGACTGCGAGCTGCCCGGCGAGGCCGGCCGCGTGGCCGAGCGGTGCGTCGAGGAGATCCGCCGCCTGGGCGCGCGCCAGGTCGACCTGGAAGAACACCTGGGCGACTTCCCCGAGGGCGCCGATCTGCGCTGGGTCGTGGAGCGGCGCGATCGCTACGTGACCGTGTTTTTACCCTTGGGATACGAACACAGCATGTTCTGGGACGTGTTTTCACGCCGATGGCGCCACCTGGAGACCGAGCGCGTGCCGTTGCGCACGTTCCAGCCGGACGCCGGCCCCGCGGCCGCGACCGAGCTCGAGGCCCGCTGCGCCGCCGCCTTCGCGCAGGGCTGCCGCGAGGTCTGGGTGGCGTTCCGCGACCGCGGCGTGGTCGAGGTCCGGCGCCCCGGGCAGCCCCCCGAGGTCCGCCTCCCGAACGATCTCCTCTCCCTCGACGGCGTGACGTCGGCCCCGGTGCCGGCGCGCGCGCTCCTCTACTCGCACGGTGGTCTCCTTTGCTCCGACCCATGAAGCTCCACGCGGGCGCGTGCCTGCCGCTCCTGACGCTCACCCTGCTCGCCTGCTCACCCGGCGCGAGCGTGGACATCGCCGCCTCGCGCGCCGACGCCGCGGCCACCGCCGTCGACGCCACGGCCACGCCGGGCGCGGATCAGGGCGGGTCGACCGCCGACGCTGTCGTCCCCACCGGGGATGCGGTCGTTCGGCCAGCCGCCGACCGGGGCGTTTCGCCCGGGGCGGACGCGCGCCCCGCGACCGACGACGCGGCGACGCCCGCCTCCGACGCGGCCACGACGCCCGAGGCCGACGCCCGAGTGCCGGGCGCCGACGCGAACACCACGCCCGGCGCGGACGCGAACACGATGCCCGTCGCCGACGCCCTGCCGCCCCCCGCGGACGCCTTCGTCCACGTGCTGCCCGACTCGCTGCGGCCGGACGCGCTGCCCCTGGAGGACCGCCTGGCCGCCTGCGACGCGGACCCGCTGCTCGCGGACGTGGTCGCGGACAACGAGGGCTGGGGCCACGTGCCCGCCGGCACCGAGGTGAACTACACGCACAACCCGCCGGGCTCGGGGCCGCACTACGGACAGTGGACGCGCAGCGGCGTCTACGCCGAGGCCATCGACCGCCGCAACTGGGTGCACAACCTGGAGCACGGGTGGCTCGTGCTCCTGTATCGACCCGGCGCGCCCGCCGCAGACGTGCGCGTGCTCACGGACGCCTGGGCCGCGGGGTTCCCGGACGAACAGTGCCCGGACAGCCCCGTGCACCGCATCATCGTCACGCCCGATCCGTTGCTGCCCACGCCCGTCGCCGCGATCACGGCGTTTCGGGTGCTGGCCGGCGACCACGTGACGACCGACCAGCTCGCACACATGTTCGCGTCGTGCCGCGTCGGCGCCCCCGAGCTGCGCGCCTGCGGCGACGGTCAGGTGCCCGCAGCGCCGCCCAGCATGTTGCCCTGAGCGCCGAAAACCGCCTCGACGAACATCTGACAGATGCGGTTCGACCAGACCTCCGGGTCCCGCGTGGACACGCGGTCCTGCAGGCGGCCGTCGTTCCACAGCGCCGCGAAGCCATGCACCATCGACCAGGCGCCGATGGCGACCGTCTCGGGCTCGCGGCCGCCCAGCACGCCCTCGACCGCCGCCTGCTGCACCGAGGCCATGAGCAGGCCGAAGCAGGCGTCCGCGCAGGCCAGATACGTCGCGTCCGACTCGTCGAGCAGCTCGACGCGGAACATCACGGAGAAGTGCGCCGGGTTCTCGCGGGCGAAGCGGATGTAGCCCCGCCCCGTGGCCGCGAGCTGCTGCGCCGCCGTGGCCGCGCCGCCGGTGCTCATCTCGTCCAGGATGCATTGCCCCAGCCGCTCGTACCCCTGCGTCGCCAGGGCCGTGAGCAGGCCGCGTTTGTTGCCGAAGTGG
>CAINDO010000412.1 GCA_903847385.1 uncultured Myxococcales bacterium | reverse complement strand
GCCGCGATCGCCCCCGCGCCGGCCATCTGCGCGAGCCCGAACGTCGCGCCGGATACGAAGCCGGCCGCCGCGCCGATGCCGGCCGCGCTCAGGCAGTCGTCGCCGCCCTGGAGCGCGCAGGCCGCGAAGCCGAGGCCGCCGCCGATGGCCGCGCCGATGCCGCCCGAGATGAGCCACGCAAAGCGCCCATCCGGATCCCACCGTCCGACCGTATCCCCGCCGCCATACGCATACCGGCCCCACGTCTCGGGCACATCCGCCTCGGGCAGCACGGGGTCGCCCTCGAGGAACTGTCCCCACGTGGGGGCGTACAGCCGGGCGCCGGCGTCGTACAGGCCGGCGGTCTCGCCGAACTGGCCGCGGTCGGGGTAGCGCAGGTAGCCGGCCCAGGTCTTGGGGTACGGCGACAGATCGTTGCCGGGGCGGGACTCCGTGGCCTCGCCGCTCGGCGAGTACAGCGCCTGCAGCCGCATCGCCCCGCCGGGGCCGACAACGGCGAGGGGCGTCTGGGTCGGCGTGACCAGCGCGGCTTCCCACTGGCCGTCGGCGCGGCGGCTGACCTGCACGCCGGGCAGCGGCGGTGCGAAGACACGCGTCGCGCCGGCGCGGGTGTGTTCGACGAGGCCGTAGGCGTCGTAGACGAGCGCCTCGCCTTGCAGGGCGGTGCCGAGCCGGCGGCCGTCGGCGTCGTAGGCGTCGCGCGCGGGGCCGCCCGGCGCGTCCCGGCTCAGGTCCAGCGCCCGGAAGCGCTCGGTGTGGCTCGTCGAGGGGCCCGCGGCGTCGGGCGCCAGCTCGACGACCTGGGCCGACACACGGTCGCGGACGCGCTCGACCACGCCGTCGCTGTGGACCCAGCCCCTGAATCCACCGGAAGACGCGCAGGCGCCGGTCGGGGTGGTACGTGCAGCCGGCGGTCACGCCGAGGCCGCCGACGACGTCAACGCGCGCCAGATGATCGTCCGGCGCCCAGCTCAGCGTGCCGTCGAGTCGCGTCCCGTCCAGAGAAGCGCCGCCACACTCGGGCCTTCAGTCCGGCTCGGCCACGCCCGCGTCGCGAAGGACCTTCTGCGCCTGGATGCAGGCCTGGAAGCTACGGTCACGGTGCGGGGCGACGAGCACGCGGGAGTCGTCCCCGTACCGAGTCAGGTGGTTCAGGACAACCGCGTAGGGCGAGCCACCGAGCGGGAGACTTCGCCAGTCGACCGCCAGCGCGCGTTCACGGGTCACGAGGATCTGGGTAGTCGGGTCGCGTCGGATCAGCCGACCCGGCACCCCAGACAACTGAAGCTCTTTCGCTTCGCACTGCGTCAGATCGAGCGCCCAATCGACGCCGCGGTAGGACTCGGCGTTGGCAGCCAGGAAAGGACTCGGGTTGCTTTCCGACAGGCCGTAGGGTGGGGCAAGGATCAGGTGCCCAATCTTGCCCTTGAGCACGACGTGCTTGAAGACCGCGCCGTGGATGTCGACCGGCCCCCGCGTCTCGAGCCCGTCGACGACGCAGTCCTCGACGACGGCGGTGTTGATCGAGCAGTTCTGCCGGACGATGCAGCGCTGTAGGTGGCAGTTGCGAATCGTGCTCCGGAGTTCGGGGCGGGCAGCCACCGAAATCTCGCAATCGTCGAACTCGCACCTTCGAAACTCAAAATCACTGAAGGTCGAGCCCGAGTCACGGTCCCTCATGCGGCCGATGGTCACTTTCTCGAAGGTCTTCATCTCGCTGGAATCCGGTAAACGCTCTTGGAAACAGGCATTTAGCAGTCTTTGGACCGCCACCATATCCCCTTCTGTGGAGGCGACGGTCACCCTGCGCTTGGGTCGTCACTTCGAATCGCGACCGTTGGGATGAACCGGCGCCTCAGCCCGCGCTTCCCGGGCCAAGCGCGCCGTCCGCTTCCGGCCCTCGGGTGAGAACTCCTGTCTCGTCTCGCTCATGATCCCAGCCTCTCGACTTGCGGGGTCTCTGCCAGAATTTCGATGATTCAGGCCGAGCACGGGCAGCCAGGCGGTGGCCAACGGGCGTGGCAAGCGTCAATCGTCAGAGAGTTCCCGTGCGTAGGTCTCACACAAGATTCGTAGGCAGGCGCCCAAGGTCTCGCCTTTCACGCCGCGCAGCCGCTCATCCGGATGGTGAACGAGCAGCGGTAGACTTCCTTGAATCGCCCCGATGATCACCTGCTGAATCGAGTTGCGGTCGTTCACCGCGATTCCGATGTCCACCGACACGTAGTCGCCCTTCTTGTCGATGTCGATGTTGGCCGCCCCTCGGAAGCAGGGCAATCGCACCTTCACCGGCCCAGTAGAACCTGGGTAAGGTAGTCCCTGTTCCAGCCGGCGCATTTTCGTTTCGTGGCAGCGCCGCACTTCAGGGTCTTGTTCTTTCTCACGACGGAGACGACGACGCGCCGCAGGGCGGCGAGGTTGAGGGCGGCATGGTCGCTGCGGACACGCGACCAGTCCTCGTCGAAAGCCATGTCGAGTACCCAGTGCAGGCTGTTCTCGACGGCCCAGTGTCCGCGGGC
>CAINDO010000411.1 GCA_903847385.1 uncultured Myxococcales bacterium | reverse complement strand
GGCCGCCGAGCCCGCCGCCGAAGCCGCCCCGGCCCCCAAGGCCCGTCGCGGCAAGCGCAGCGGCTCCGAGGCCGCCGCTTCGGTCCTCGCCACCCTGGGCGAGTGAGACCGACCGCCGCGCCGGCCCGCGATGACCTCATCGCCGGCCGGTGACGGCGACCCCCATCAACGCTCGACGAGCAGGTCGTAGAGCGGCGTCTTCGAGACCGGGTCCGTGTACACGTACTGGCCCGACTCGAGGGTGATCTTCATCTCCTTGCCGGTGCCCTGGGCGATGTCCGTCGCCGAGATCTTCGGCAGGGCGACGTCGCGCTCGCCCCGCAGCTCGAAGCCCGTGCCCCAGGGCACGTTCACGTTCACGGCGCGGACGATGTACTTGCCGGCGCGGATGCGCAGCCGCTTGAAGTTCTTGCGGCGCAGCTCACCGGTCTGGCGCGTGACCTTCTCGCACTCGGCGGGGGTCTGGGCGGTGTAGGGCAGCGCGTCCGGCTCGCCGTCCTGAAAGGCGCACACCAGCGTGTGCAGCACCAGCACGGGTGTGCCGTCCGGGGCCTTCTCCAGCACGGGCACGGCGTCGGACGTGGGGAGTTTGTTCGCGATCTTCGGCGCGGCGAGCAGGCTCACGAGCGCAAAGCCGAGGGTGATCAGGGTGGACATCAGGGCACTCTCCTCTGGGGCGTCACGGGGGCCAGGCGCCCCCGAATCTCCGGATCGGTCTCGATGCGGCGCAGGCGGGCGCGCAAGGCCGCGGCGGGCGCGCCCACGACCACCAGCGCCTGCGCACAGGCGGCGCGCAGCTTGGCGTCGGTGGGAGCGGTGCGGTAGAGCGCCTCGAGCTCGGGCAGCGCGGCGGGGCCCTGCACGCGGGCCAGCGCGATCACCGCCTTGCGGCGCAGCAGGGGCTCGTTCGTCGGCGCGAGCAGCGCGCGCGCCAGGGCCACGTCCTCGGGGTCCGCATGGAGCGACAGCAGCGTCAGCGCGCGTCCGCGAATCACGGGGTCCTCCTGGGCGTCGGCGGCGACCTGCCGCCACGTCGCCAGCGTCGCCGAACTCGGACGCGTGGCCGGGGGCACGTATTCATACCCGCGCAGCGCGGCATCGGCCGAGGCAGCCGGCGCGGCGGGCGCCCCGAGCGCCACGAGCAGCGAGAGCACGACCGCGCTCATCTCAACCCCGGATTGCGGCGCATCACGAACCCCTGGTGCGGTGAGATGTCCTCGACGCCGCCCGCCGCCCAGAACATCAGGTTCTCGGCGCCGGCGCCCCGGCACTCGCCGTAGTCCAGCAGGCCGTCGGCGTTGGCGTCCCGGGCACGTTCGCACTGCGGCGTGTCGTCCAGCGGGTCGAACAGCGTGGCCTCGGCCTCGGTGGTGTGGAAGAGGCCCAGGTAATGGCCGGCCTCGTGCGCCATGGTGAGCGCGACGCGTCGCGCCTGCCGCGTGTAGCCGGCCATCGTGACCGCCACGCCGCTGTGGCCCGTGCCCGAGAGCCCCGGCGGCCCCGGGATGCCCCCGGCCACCCCCAGGATCGTGTAGCCGTCGCGCCCGCCCTGGATCTCGTCGACCATGAACCACGTCAGCGCCGGCGCGGCGAGGCAGCCCCAGCGCTCCGCCTGGCCGGAGAGCTCGAACAGGCGCGACAGCTCGTTGCCCGGCCCCTCCGTCGAGTCGATGATCGACAGCCGCCCGGCGTCGGCCGCGGGCAGGTCGCAGAACCGCAGCACGCCGAGCTCCACGCCGGCGAGCGCGAACAGCGTGTTCAGCTCGCTCAGCACGGCCTTGAAGGCGTCGTTCCGGGGCGCGGTGGCCGCCGTCAGGCCGTCCACCCCCACGAACACGATGTTGGCGTCCAGACGGGCCGTGGCGGGCGCCTCGCCCCGGTTGCCGGTCTTGATGGCGGCCTGCACCCGCACGAACCGCGTGGGGCCGTCCTTGATGAAGCGGAACCGGTACCGCCCGGCCCGCGGCGCGGTGTCCGGCGTCACGGGCAGCACCGCGGACACCGTCCGGTCGGCCGGGAAGAACCGCGCGGCCGACCGCAGCGGGTCCACGTAGTCGAACAGCGCCCGCCCGTCCGGATCGCGCAGGTCGGCCAGCACGAGCACGTCGTCCCCCTGCCCGTCCACCACCAGGGCCACGCCCAGGGCGCCCTCGGGCACGTCCAGCGTGAGCTCGGCGCTGGGCTCCGCGCCCACCGGGAGGCGGTCGGCGAGCGTGGTCCAGGTCAGCGTCGTCGTGGCCGACGCGCTCGCCCCGCAGTGCCCCGTGGCGACCGCGCAGACCCGCCCGGCGCCGCAGTCGGCGTCCGAGGCGCACGGGGGCTGGCAGGCGGCGTCGTCGCACACGTACCCGGCGCGGCAGTCGGCGTCCGAGGCGCAAGGCGCCACGCAGCGGTCGGCGACGCGGCTGCGCGCACAGGAGACGGACGCGTCGTCCGGGCACGGGCAGGGGTAGGTACACGTGCCACCGGGCCAGTCGGTGGCGCACGTGCCCAGCCGGCAGTCACCATCGGCGCGACAGGCCCCGCCCAGCACCGCGCCCCGCGGCGCGCCCGCCGCACATTGCCCCGTGCGGACTTCGCAGTGGGTGTCTTCGGGGCAGTCGGCGTGCGTGCGGCAGCCGGGCAAGCACACGTTCACGCCGTCCACGGTGCGGCAGCGGTAGCCCTCGTCCGCGCGGCAGTCGGCGTCGGCGGCGCAGGGCCGCAGGCACATGGGGTTGGCTCCGGCCGCGACGCACAGGGCATTCTCCGGGCACGGCGAGTCCGCGGGGCCGCAGCGCGCGGAGCACATGCCCCCCACGAAACCCGCCCCGAGCGCACAGAGCGCGCCGCTGCACTCCTCGGCCCGCAGGCAGGGCTCGCCCACGGCGCGCAGGCCCGGCAGGCGGCAGCTCCCCGTGTCGGCGTCGCAGCGGCGGCCGGCCTCGCAGTCCGTGTCCACCGTGCAGGCGGGCAGGCACACGCCCACGCTCTCGCCGTCCAGGTTGGCGACGTCCGGCCGCTCGGCGCAGCGGTAGCCCGCGCGGCAGTCGTCGTTGCCGTTGCGCGTCAGGCAGCCGTCCAGGCAGTAGCGGGTGTGGGTGTCGAGCGCCTCGCACACCGTCTCGCCGCTGCAGTCGTCCCCGCCCTGCGCGCCGCAGGCGACGGAGCAGTAGCCCCCGGCCATCGAGAGGCACACGGGCTCGCCGCCCTCGCGGCACTCGGCGTCCGCCCCACAGGCGGCCCCCACGGCGCCCGCCGCGGGTCGCCCGGCCGTGATGTTCTTGCACCCCGGCCCGACCGCGAGGAACAGCCCCAGCGTCAGGGCTGCCCGCGTCCGGCTCACCCGTTGACGAACGCGATGATCTCGGCGTCCTCGTCGCGCGCGGCGCGGAGGTTGTCGAGCAGGTCGTGGATCAGGTTGGCGAAGTCGTCGTCGAAGACCAGCCCGAGGTCGTCCGAGATCTCCTCGGCCCGGCTGCGCAGTTCGTACTGCTGCGCGCGGTCGAAGTCCTCGTCGTCCTCCTCGTCCGGGTCGAGATCGATGGCCTCCGAGAGCTGCTCGAGGTTGTCGATCGCGTCCGACATATCGTCTTCGCTCAAGTGGCCGACGCGGGGCGTCGTCGCGGTGCCGTCCAGGTCGCCGATTTCGGCGCCGAGCAGCTCACCGAGGCGCGTGCCGAGCATCTGGTCGAGGCCGTCGAAAAGATCACCGGGCGCGTCGTTGAAATCGGTGCGCCCGAGGTGCTCACCCATTTCCTCGCAGCGCTTGCGCAGGCCTTCGACGCCCTCGCTCTTGCGCACCTTGACCATTTGCGCCGCGCTCAATGCGTAGAAGTCCAGGAAGAACGGCATCCCAATGTCCTCGTGTTCGGTAGCGGCGGGTATGGATATTGATCCCGTCCCGCCTCGTCAACCCCTCGAATCATCGAACTTTCTCGCATTGTCAAGTTCGTTTCGAGAACGGGGGTTCAGGGGCTGCCCGGCGAGGGCCGATCATCACGCCCGACCTCATGGCCGAGGGTGGCGAAATCGAGGCGCTCCATGAGGAAGAGCACCTGGTACACGTCCGCCTCGTCCACCCCGGGGATGGACATCAGGCGACCGAGCTGCTCGACGATGGCCGGGCCGTGGCCCACGGCGTTCCAGATGCGCAGCTGCTTGGTGGAGAGCTGCAGATCCTCCGGCGAGATGACCTTGTGGTCGCACCGGAAGAAGGGCGTCTGGTCGCGGCTGTCGAAGTGGGCCTTGATCTCGTCGAGCGCCATGCGCCGGCAGACGCCCTCGTTGATCAGGGCGTAGGCCCCGAGCTCCAGCGGCACGATCTGCGCGGTGGTGTGGTCGCCGCGGTAGAAGGCGTAATGCCCCGAGGTCCAGGAGAAGACCTCGAGCAGCTTGGCCTTGACCTGCGAGCTCAGCGCGTTGAAGAGGTCGTGGGGCGTGAGCAGGTTCAGGTGCACCAGGGCGTCGCCCAGGCGGCCGCCGTGGTCGGACAGGGCCGAGAGGGCCTCGTTCAGCCGCGCCCGCGACACGAGCCGGCGGTCGACGAGGTACTCGCCGAGCAGCTCGCTGCGCAGATTGCTGGTCACGTACTCGGGCCGGCCGCGGCGCCAGAAAATCTCTTTCCGCTTCGACCCCGACTCCAGGTGCATGCGGCCCGTGGCCTTGCACACGGCGTAGCGGTACAGGATGCGCGGGAAGTCCCGGCGGTCGAAGTGCCCGTGGAAGTCGGGATCGCGGGCGGGCTTCTGGTCGGAGAGACCCTCCATCAGCCCGGGCAGCTCGCCGGCGGCCACCCACAGGGCGCCGTCCACGGAGACCTCCTCGGCGGCCCCGAGGCCGTCGCGGTTCATGATCTCCACGAGCGTGCGGAACCCCATGGGGCCGTAGACGATGCCCTCGCCGTCGCGGATGCGGAACCGGCTCTGCTCGTTCCAGCCGATGCCCTGCGCGGCCGCGCCCGGGGGCGAAGTGCTCGACGGCGCGGCGACGGGCGGCGGCGTGGGCGCACGGGCGGCCACGGGGGGCGGCGTGGGGGGCACGGCGACGGGCGGCGGCACGGAGCGCGGG
>CAINDO010000410.1 GCA_903847385.1 uncultured Myxococcales bacterium | reverse complement strand
CGCCGACAGATTGTCGGGAAACGTCGACAAACGCGTCGGGTCGGCGGGCGCGGGTGTCCGGTGTCGGCGACGGGCGTGGTGAAGGGCGAGAAGGGAGAGCTGGGGAGAGACGGCGAGAGACGGCGAGAGACGGCGAGAGAAGGCGAGACGGGGCGAGCGAAGGGGCGGGCGCGGCGGCAGGGTTCAGTGCGTGTGGGTCTCGCGGACCGGGGCGGTCTCGTCGGCGGTCTGGGCCGGGACGGCGCGGCGCAGGGCGGCGCCGACCATGTTGCCGACGAAGGCGCCGAGGACGAGGAAGAGGAAGAGCGTCGCGACGCAGCCGAGGACCATGCCGCCACCGACGGTGAGGCGCGAGGCCAGGTGCTCGGTGTTGTCGTGGCCGAAGAGCACGCCGGAGAGCATCAGGCCCATGTAGCCGCCGTACACCAGGGAGGGCACCAGACCGGCGACCAGGTAAGCGACGAAAGCGATGCCGGCGCCGAGGTAAGATTCGCGAGAGTGGGTCGTGGAGGTCTTCATACTGTGCTCGTTTTCCGGGGCCCTTGCGGGCGGTCTGTGTTGATGCCTTTCTCTAATACACGGACCGTGCCAACGACTCGTTTGTAATGATTTCAATGGGTTGTGCGCATTGGCCTCCGGGGCGTCGGCGTTTGTCGGCGGGATCCGCCGACAGACTGTCGGGAAACGTCGACAAACGCGCCGGGTCAGCGGGGGCGCCCGACTCGCAGTGTGCCCCCGGCGACGCTCTGTCCGCCGCGGCCGTCCCGGACGACCACGTAGAAGGCCACGTCGCCGCCGCCCGACGGCGTGTGGAGGGTGGTGTCGCGGTCGTCGCCGAAGGTCGACTCCGGGTCCGGCGCCGCGCCCTCGGCGAACCAGCGGTACACGGGCACCTCGCGGCGGTCCTCGCCCGTGGCGTCGTCCGTGTAGGGCTCGGCGGCGTCCCCGGCGAGCACGACCGCGAGCGCGACGTCGGCGTCCGCGGCGACGGCGATGGGCCCCGCGAGGGCCGAGGCGCCGTTCACCGTCACGTCCGCGATGGCGGGGTTGTGGTTGCGCGCGTCCGGGTCGGCGTCGCGCACCCGCAGGCGCTTGACGGCCGACTCGCCCTCGCCGAGGGGGCCGCCCGAGAGCTTCACCCACAGGGGCACGCCGTCCTCCAGGGTCAGGTCCTCGCCGTCCAGGCCGGCGACGGGGCCGAACTCGGCGTAGCGCCGCCGGAAGTCGAGGCCGGCGGGGCCGAGGTCCAGCGTGAGGTCGGGGCCGTCGCCCTCGACGGCGAACTCCAGGGCGGGGTCGGCGCAGGCGTAGGCCGCGGGGGCGCCGAGCGAGGCCAGGCAAACGCGCCAGGTGAAGCCGGCCGCGGGGGCGCCCGGGTCGTGGAGCACGGCGCGCAGGTGCACGACCTGGTCCGGCGAGGGCTCGGGCGCGTCGGCCACCACGGCCAACAGACGCTCGCCGGCCAACAGACCCTGGGGGTCGAAGGTGTCTTCACAGGCGGCGGCACTCAGCGCGAGCGACGTGAGCAGCAGTGTGTTTCGCATCAGAAGTCCCCCCGCAGGCCGAAAGAGGGCAGGATGGGCAGGCCGGACACGGTCGCCCGCTGCCGATAGGCGTAGTCGTATTGGAACCCCTCGGGGTTCTGGCGGTTGTAGGCGTTCTGCAGGTCCAGGTAGCCGGTGAGCACCCACTGATCGAAGATCCAGCGGTGGTCGACTCGCACGTCCAGCGCGTGGAACGGCGGCAGGCGCTCGCTGTTCACCCGGCCGGGCACGGGCACCCAGCTGCCGCCGTCGGTGTCGTACACGGCGCCGGTGATCGGCGTCTCCGGCTGCCCCGAGACGAAGCGCCAGCGCGCGCCGAACGACCACCGGGGGTTGAGGGTGTATTGACCCAGTACGGTCAGGATGTGCGTCTGGTCCGTGTCCGCCAGGCGCCAGTCGGCCTCCGGGGCGTCGCGCCGCTCGGCCCGCATGAGCGTGTAGCTGAGCCACCCGAAGAAGTGCGCCGTGGGCGCGTGGCGCAGCAGCATCTCCAGGCCGCCCACCCGGCCGTCGCCCTGGTTGCGGTACTGCACGCGCGTGTCCTCGATGGGCACGGCCTGGTGGTACAGGTCCTTGTAGAAGACCTGCGCGTCGACCGAGAGCGCCTCGGTCAGCCGCTGCTCCACACCCACGCTGTAGTGGCGGCTGCGCTCCATCTCCAGGTCCGGGTTGCCGAAGCCCTTCACATACTCGTCCACCTGCGGTGTGTTGCTGTACAGACCCGCGCCCCCGACGAGCGTGGTCCCCTCGGCCACCTGCCAGCGCACGTTCAGCCGCGGGTCGAGCACGGCGTCGTCGATGGCCGAGAAGTGATCGAAGCGCAGCGCCGGCACCAGCGTCAGCGTCGCGACGGGTTTCACCTCGGCCTCGAGCCAGACGCTCGAGATGACACCCCGGAGTTCCCCGTCGAAGGTGATGCGCTCGCTGGCCGAGAGCGGCGCGTCGACCTCGCCCTCTTTGGGGGGCTGCGGGGCGCGCACGTGCGCGTCGGCGGTGAAGAGCTCGCCGCTGTAGCCGCCGCGCAGGCGGAGCGCGTCCGAGAGCGTCAGCGACAGATCCTCCCGGGCATGGAAGAGGAGCGTGTCGATGTCGATGACCAGGTCCTCGCCGAGCGCCTCCAGGCTGTGATTGGGGCCGCCGGACACACTCAGCTCGTTCTCCAGCGCGGGGGTCAGCCGGGCGTTCCAGGCGGCGTAGAGCCGGTGAAATCCCTGCTCGGCCCGGAAGTTCCCGCGGAAGTCCGCGTCGTCGCCGGGGGTCTTCACGGTGAGGGCCAACACATCGCCGGCGCCGTAGCCCATGAGCCGCAGGCGGTGCCCGCCGGACTGCCAGTCGTACACACCCTGGTAGTCGTAGTATCGGGGCGCGGTGGTCAGCGCGAGGCCGTCGTCCTCGGGGAGCAGCGCGGGCAGCACGGCGTCGATGTAACTGCGCCGGGCGGCGACGGCAAAGGTCGCGTTCTCCGTGACCGGGCCCTCGAGCATCGCGCCGGCGTCGTACAGATCGGCCTCGGCGTACCCGTGCAGGCCGTCGGCGCGGGGCCGGCGGACGCGCACGTCCACGACGCCGCCGCTGGCCGGCCCGAACTCGGCGCCGAAGTTCCCCGGGTAGAAGTCGATGGACTCCATCAGCGCGCTCGTGAAGGTGCTGCGCAGCCCGCCGAAGTGGAACGCCAGGGGCACGTCGTGGCGGTTGATGTAGGCGATCGAGTCCTCCGGATTGCTGCCGCGGATGACCAGGCCGCCGCCGCCGAAGGGCACGCGGGCCACGCCGGGCAGGTTCTGCACGACCTTGAGCGCGTCGCCGTTGGTGCCGGCCACCGTGCGGATCTCGCTGGGCGCCACGGTGCGGCGCACGATCTCTTTTCGGGCCTGGTTGCGTTTGCCGGCGACGACCAGGGCGTCGTCGTCGACCGCGCTGCGCTCCAGGTAATAGGTGAGCTCGGCGGTCTCGCCGGCGGCGAGGCGCTCCGTGTCGCTCAGGGGCTCGAAGAGCGGGTCCTCGATCGTCAGGGTCACCTCGCCCGGGGGCAGGGCGTCGAAGACGAAGCGGCCGTCCGCGTCCGTGACGGCCTCGCGGTCGCCGGGCGTGAGACGCACGCTGAAGCCGGCCAGGGGCTTGCGGGTGCCGCGCTCACGGAGCGTGCCGCTCAACAGGGCCGGGGCCGTCGTGGCGGCAGACACCGGCGCCGGCGCCTCCTGGGCATGGGCCGGTGTGCACGCGAGGCCGAGCAGGGCGGCGCAGGCGCGGGCGGTGATTCGGCCTGTCATGTCTCAGCCCTCCAGCGTGAAGCGGACGTTGAACCGCTGGGTGGTGGTCACGGGGGTGTCGCCCACGCGCGCCGGATCCCACAGCGTCGCGCGGGCGGCCTCGACGGCGGCGGCGTCCAGGGGCGGCGCGAGGCCCTTCACGAGCCGGACGCCGGTCACGTGGCCGCGGGTGTCGATGGTCAGCATCAGCACCACCTCGCCCTCCAGGCCCTCGCTGCGGGCGGCCTCGGGGTAGGGCGGGGCGACCTTCTGCAGCAGGCGGGCCGGGGCGCGCGGGCCGGCGGGGGCCTCGGGTTTCGGCGGCGGGGGCGCGGGCGGGGCGGCTTCGGCGACGACGGCGGGGGCGGGGTTCGGCGCGACGGCCACGGGCTCGGGCGTGCCCATCACGGTGTCCCCCGTGGCGAACACGGGGCCGGCGCCGTCGGCCACGGTGCTCGCGGCGTTCAGGCCGGTCACCGGGGGGGCAGGGGTCGCGGGCCGCGGGG
>CAINDO010000409.1 GCA_903847385.1 uncultured Myxococcales bacterium | reverse complement strand
TCGGCGATCGGGGCGACGGGCACGCCGATGGGCTCGGGCACGATGTCCGCCGGGGGGGCCGAGGCGCCCATGAGCGGCATGCCCATCACGGTGCGGCGCGCGGCGGGGGCCTGCGCGACGGGCGCGCCCGGGGGGGGCGCCGGCTTGGGCGAGAAGGTCGGCATCGGCTTCGGCGTGACGGGGCCCTTGAGCCCCGTGGAGGCCGTGAGCGGCGAAGGCGCGGAGCTGACGGGCGGACGCGGCAGGCCGGCCATGAGGCTCGGCTTGAGGGGCTCGGCCTCGTCGAGGCCGGCCTCCTTGGCGGCGAGGGCCAGGGCGGAGAGCTCGTCGGCGCCGAACTGCGTGGTCGCCGGGCCGCCGGCGCGCTCCGACGCCGGGGTGGCGCGCAAGAGCGGCATGCCGAACTGAGTCGACTGCGCCCCCGACGCCGGCATCTTCGCCCCACAGTTCACGCAGAACGTGGTGCCGTCAGGGGTTTCAGCGTTGCACTGCGCGCAGATCGCCATGGGTTTCCTCGAGGCCGTCGACCGGCGATGCCAGAGACACGGGCCCGACGCCCGATCCCGCGCATCCTCACATGAGCATGGGCAGCGGTCAACTCACCGCCGAGCGCCCGTACGCGAAGGGCCCGCATTGCGCAACGGGCGGCCCGTTGCCTATGATGCCGCGCCCGTTGGAGGGGCCGGCATGTCCAAGCTCGAGACCGTGCAGGAGATCGCAGGCGCCGCCTCGGCGGCGGCCCGCGCCGGTGATCAGGCCGCGGCCGCCCGCCATTGGCGCCGCCTGGTGTTCCACGAGCCCGGCAACCCCGCGTGGCGCCTGCGCCTGGCCGCCGCGCTCTCGCAGTCCCCGGGCGCGGACGCAGAGGCCATCGAGATGCTCGCCCTGCAGCAGGTGGACGCCGCGCTCTCCAGCGGCCGCCCGCTCGTGGCGCTGTCCGCCGCGCTGGGCGTGAGCGGCACGGACCCGGGCGCGCTGTTGTCCGATTATCTGGCGGGCTCGGCCCGCGTGGGCAAGGCTCCCCGCCTGAGCCCGCCCGTCGGTCGGACGGACGACTCGCCCGTGCCGGACGTGCAGACGGACGCCCCGCCGCCCGACGCGCCGGACACGCCCGTCGTCGGCCCCCTGCCCCCGATGCCGCTGCTCTCGCTGCTGGACGCCGACGCCCTGCGCGCGCTCCTGCCCCACATCTCCCGCCGCGCGCTGGACGCCGGCGAGGTGCTGATGGCCGAGGGCGAGGTCGCGGACGCGCTGTATCTCGTGGTGCACGGCCTCCTCGAGATCACCAAGGACGACCCGGAGCGCCCCACCGTGAAGCTCGGCCGCACGGCCGATGGCGCGGTGCTCGGCGAGATGGCGCTCGTGCTCTCCAAGCCCCGCACGGCGACTGTGACCGCGCTGACCGAGGTCGAGACGCTCCGCGTGGACGTCGCCGGCCTGCGCGCCGTCGCCGCGAAGGTGCCCGCCGTCGAGGCCGCCCTGAGCGAGTTCACCCGGCAGCGCGTGATCAACATGCTGCTGGCGACTTCTCCCCTCTTCCGCGACCTGGAGGCCCCCGCCCGCGCCGCGCTGCTGAAGGTCTTCGGCGTGCGCGACCTGGCGGACGCCACCGTGATCACCCGCCAGGGCGCCGAGGGCAAGGCCCTGCGCGTGGTGGTGAGCGGCGGCGTGGACATCTGGCGCGTGGAGAGCGAGGGCGACGCCCCCGCCCGCATCGCCCACCTCGGCCCCGGCCAGGTCTTCGGCGAGATCGCCCTGCTCACCGGCGACGTCGCCACCGCCACCGTCGTGGCGACGGGCCCGACGACCGTCCTGGAGTTGACCCGCCCCGTCCTGGACGAGGTCACGGCCCAGTTCCCCAGCATCACCGAGAAGCTGACCCGCATCGGCGAGGAACGCATCGCGGAGATGCGGTTCATCTTCCAGGACGACGACTTTTTCGAGGAAGCAGACTGATCATGACCGGCATTCGCGTTTACGACACGTTGAGCGGTGACAAGCGGACGCTCGAGCCCATCGAGCCCAACAAGATTCGCCTGTACGCCTGCGGCGTGACGCCCTACGACAACAGCCACATCGGGCACGCCCGCTGCTACGTGGCCTTCGACATCGTCTACCGCTACCTGAAGCTCGCCGGCCTCGACGTGACCTACGTCCGCAACTTCACGGATGTGGACGACAAGATCATCAACCGCGCCAACGAGCGCGGCATGAAGGCCGTGGACCTCGCCGAGGAGAACATCCAGGCGTTCTACCGCGACATGGACGCCCTGAGCATCGCCCGGCCCGACCAGGAGCCGCGCGTGTCGACCTCGATGCCCCAGATCATCGCGCTCATCGAGCGCCTGATCGGCAACGGCATGGCCTACGCCAGCGAGGGCGACGTCTACTACGCGGTCGAGAAGTTCCAGAGCTACGGCAAGCTCGGCAAGCGCACGCTCGAGGACATGCAGGCCGGCGCCCGGGTCGAGGTCAGCGAGAAGAAGCGCCACCCCATGGACTTCGCCCTGTGGAAGGCCGCCAAACCCGGCGAGCCCGCCTGGGAGAGCCCCTGGGGCCAGGGTCGGCCCGGCTGGCACATCGAGTGCTCGGCCATGTCGATGCACGCCTTCGGGCCCTGCGTGGACATCCACTGCGGCGGTCAGGACCTGATCTTCCCACACCACGAGAACGAGATCGCCCAGTCCGAGGGCGCCACGGGCCAGAACTTCGTCAACTACTGGCTGCACAACGGCTTCGTGAACGTCGACAACGAGAAGATGTCCAAATCCTTGGGCAATTTCTTCACGATCAAGGACGTCCTGCAGCGGTACGAGCCCCAGGTCCTGCGCCTTTTCATGGTGTCGACGCACTACCGCAGCCCCATCAACTTCAGCGACGCCGCGCTGGACGAGGCGGCGGACCGCATCGCCTACTTCTACGAGACGCTGCGCAAGCTGGACGCGTTTTTGGACCAGGCCGGCGGCGTGGGCGCGCCCTTCGGGCCCCTGCCCGGCGAGGCGTTCCTGGAAGAGTTCGAGGCCCGCTTCCGCGAGGCGATGGACGAGGACTTCAACACCCTGCGCGTGCTCGGGCAGCTCGCCGAGGCCTTCAAGCTGGCCAACGAGGTGCTGATGATGCGCAAGGCCAAGCAGCTCCCCAACGCCCTGGCGGCGGCGAAGCTGCTGCGCGAGAAGCTGGCCTACGCGGACACGGTGCTGCAGCTCTTCGGCGCCGATCCGGCCGACTACCTGGACCGCCACAAGACGAAGGCCGCGGCGCGCCGGGGCCTGTCGCTGGACTGGATCGCCGAGAAGGTCGGCGATCGACTCGTCGCCCGCAGCGAGAAGAACTGGGCCGAGGCCGACCGCGTCCGCGACGAGCTGCTCGCCGCCGGCGTGGTGCTGATGGACGGCGCCCAGGGCACCGACTGGATGGTCAAGGACGTCCGCGACGCGGCCCCCGCCGCCGAGTGACACGCACGCGCGGCCGGGTCGTCCTCGCGGTCCTGTTGGCCGTGGGCCTCGGCCTGTACGCCGCCTGGGGCGCGGTCATGCGGCCCCAGGGCGACCAGCGCGTCGCCTACACCCCCGCCGAGCGCACCTGCACGGACGACCCCGCAGGGTTCACGTTCTGCGTGTACCGCGCCGCGCAGGGCACGGATGGCCGCGTGGCCTACCACCTGCACGGCCGCAACCTGGACGCCCAGGCCTGGAACGACGACACCTACTACACCTCGATGGTGCAGGCGCGGTGGGCCGAGCAGGGCGTGCGCCCGCCCACCGTCGTCGGCGTGTCCTTCGGGCCCGTGTGGCTGCTCGCCGCGCAGAACGCCGCCCCGAAGAGCGGCCTGCTCGAGGTCTTCCGCGATCGTGTGTTGCCCGCCGTCGAGGCGCAGACCGGGCCGCCGCGGGCGCGCCTGATCTTCGGCGAGTCCATGGGCGGCGTGAACGCGCTGGCCGCCGGGCTGTCGTTGCCGGGGGTGTTCAGCCGCGTCGTGGCGCTCTGTCCGCCGATCTATGAGACCTCACCCTTCGCCCCGTGGGGCGAGACCTGGGACGCCCTGAAGCGCACCGGCGCCGACCCCAAGCTCGTGTTGGCGCTCCGGACGCTCGCCCCGGACTACTTCGCCGACGAGGCCGCGTGGGCGGCCTTCTCACCGCTCGCCGCCGTGCAAGGGCCGCCGCCGGCCGGGGCGCCCTCGCTCTATGTGTCCGTGGGCCTGTACGACGCCTACGGCAGCTACGCCGGGGCCGAGCGGCTGGCGCGGGACGCCCGCCGCAACGGCTGGCGGACGACGTGGCGACCACTGTACGGCGGCCACTGCGCGATCGATGTCGACTCCGTGGCCGCCGCGCTGGCGACGGACGACTGACCGATGGAGGGCTGGACGGCGCGGGTGCGTCCCCACCTGTGGCGATGGCCCTCGGCCTCGAACAGGGCTACCGTGGGCGCCATGAAAACGCTGCACGCCCTGAGCCTCCTCGCCGCCCTGCTCCTCGCCGCCTGCGTCGGGAACGAGGTCCGCGGCAGCGGCAACGTCGCCACCGAGGCGCGGACCGTGCCCGAGTTTGCATCGCTCGACGTCTCGGGCGGCTGGCGCGTGGAGATCACCGTCGGCACGCCGCAGTCCGTCGAGATCAGCGGGGACGACAACCTGCTGCCCCTGGTGCGCACGGAGATGAAGGACGGCGCGCTGGTCGTGGACTCGAAAGAGAACCTGGTCCCGAAAGGCGAGCTGACGCTGCGCATCCGCGTGGCGAACATCCACCGCATCGAGTCCAGCGGCTCCTCGAAGTTTGCCGTTCACGGGGTGAAGAACGAGCGGCTCTTCGTCGATCTGAGCGGCTCGGCACAGTTCGAGGCCGATGGAACGACAAAACGACTGGACGTCGTGGTGTCCGGCTCGGCGGACGTGGATACGCGTGCGCTCGAGTCAGAGAAGGCCTTCGTGAAGATCAGCGGCAGCGGCGCGGCCAAGGTCAACGCCACGAAGGCGATCGACGCCAGCATTTCCGGCTCGGGCGCCGTGCGATACACGGGGTCGCCGGCGGAGGTGAGGCGGAACGTCTCTGGCTCCGGGTCCATCGACCCGCTCTGACGAGCAGGCGGCCCGCGGTAGCCCGGGATCGAATCAGTTACAGGCGTTGGCGCAGGTCGAGTCGATGCAGTCCGTGACGGTCTGGTACAGCGCGGCCGACTCGGGCTCGGCGGCGAGGCAGGCGTCCACGCAGTTGGCCGAGGCCGGGCTGCCGCAGTCGGCGACGCACAGGTTGATGGCCTGGCAGCCCACGCGGCCGGCGCAGGCGACGAAGTCCCGCTCGCAGGCGCCGCCCGGGCCGATGGCGTCGTTCACGCAGGCGTCGCAGCCGCCGGCGGGCGCGCAGACCGTCACGCGGGGGTTGCGCGAGCAGTCGAAGTCGTCGCAGTCCAGGTGGCCGTCGTCGTCGTTGTCGATCATGTCGGCGCACAGGGCGTCCGTGTCCTCGCCGTTGCCGCCGGCGCAGACGGAGACGTCCAGGTTGCGGGAGCAGTCGTAGTCGTCGCAGTCGATGTGGCCGTCGGCGTCGTTGTCGAGCATGTCCTGGCAGGTGGCGTCGCTGTCCTCGCCGCCCATGCCGCCGCCGCCGCCGCCGCCGCCGCCACCTCCACCGCCACCGCCACAGACCGTGACCGTGTCGCTGCGGGAGCAGTCGAAGTCGTCGCAGTCGATGTAGTTGTCGCCGTCGTTGTCGACCTGATCGTTGCACACGGCGTCCGTGTCCTCGGGGTCGCCGCCGCCGCCACCACCACCGCCGCCGCCGCCACCGCCGCAGACCGTCACGTCCGGGTTGCGGGAGCAGGAGTAGTCGTCGCAGTCCAGGTGGCCGTCCGTGTCGTTGTCGATGCCGTCGTTGCACACGGCGTCGCTGTCCTCGTCCACGGCCGGACCGCCGCCGTTGCCGCCGGTGTTCTGGTTGCCGCCGCCGCCACCGCCGCCGCAGACCGTGACGGCGTCGTTCTTGGAGCAGTCGAAGTCGTCACAGTCGATGTGGCCGTCGCCGTCGTTGTCGCCGCGGTCGCTGCAGGTCGCGTCCGTGTTCTCGTCGCCGGCGGGCACGTCCACGGCGCCGCCGTTGTTCTGGCTGCCGCCGCTGGCGTTGCCGCCGCCGTTCGCGCTGCCCCCGCCACCGCCGTTGGGTGTGTTGTCCGGGGGCAAGCCGGCGTCTGCGGTGGAGTCGTCCGACGTACCGACGCAGGCGGTGAGGACGGTGGTCGAGACGAGGCAGCCGAGGGCGAGCGAGCGGGCGAGAGTGCGCAAGGGAGTTCTCCGAGGGTGAGGGCCGTGAGGCCGCGCGCTGTGTAGCAAATGCGGCCGACCGACCGCAAGCCGGGCCCCTTGCCGGGGGCGCTTGCGCGCGCTGCCCGCCCCTTGCTATGAGCCCCGCGCGACCGCGCCCGTGTGCCCTCGAGGACCCCCGCCATGAGCAAACCGACCGATTCCGCCCCCCCCCGCCTCGTCCACATCGACGGCGTCGCCTACGACGTCGAGGCCTGGGCCAAGAAACACCCGGGCGGCGAGGTGATGCTGCGTTTCCTCGGCCGCGACGCGACGGCCGCCTTCGTGGCCTTCCACGGCCGCAAGACGCGCCGGACCCTCAAGCCGTTCCGCGCCAAGGGCGAGGTCGGCGCCCCCCCGCCCGTCGAGCTCGACGTGCCCGTGGAGCGCGAGTTCGACGCGCTGCGCGTCTCCGCCGAGCAGCGCGGGCAGTTCGCCGGCCGACACAGCTTCTTCGTGGGCCGCCTGTCCGTCATCCTGGGCCTGATCGCCGGCTGCGTGGCCGCCGTCGTGTGGCTGCCGGTGCTGTGGCCCCTGGCGGCGCTGGCGTTGGGCCTGGCCTGGCAGCAGGCCGGCTGGCTCTCGCACGACCTGCTCCACCACTCCGTGCACCCGGACACCCGCCGCCGCGGCGACCGCCAGGGCATCCTGCTCGGCAGCATCGTGCTCGGCTTCTCCGCCGACTGGTGGAAACGCAAGCACAACACGCACCACGCCATGCCCAACGTGATCGGCACGGACCCGGACATCGACGTGCTGCCGCTCCTGGCCTTCGACGACCGCCAGGCCGCCGCCGCGGGCCCGATGGGGCGGTTCTTCGTGCGCATCCAGAGCTTCACGCTGTGGCCCATCGTGGCCTTCGCGCGGCTGAACTGGGTGCTGCAGAGCATCCTGTGGGCGGCCTTCGCCCCCCGCGTGCGCTACCGCCGCCAGGAGCTGCTCGCGCTCGCGGGGCACGTGGCCTGGAACGTCGCGCTGCTCTGGGCCCTGCCCGACTGGCCGACGCGCATCGGCTTCTTCTTCGTCTCCCAGCTCAGCTCGGGCCTGATGACCGGCGCCGTGTTCATGGTGGGCCACAACGCCCGCCCGATGTACGCCGAGGAGACGGCCGCGGGCTTCTACGCCCAGCAGGTGCAGACGACGCAGAACGTGCGCGTCACGGCCCTGAACCGCTGGTTCTTCGGCGGCCTGGAGCGCCAGATCGAGCACCACCTTTTCCCCACGATGCCGCGGCACTTCCACGAGGCGGTGCGGGCCGAGGTCCAGGCCATCTGCGCCCGCCACGGGCTGGTCTACACGGAGCGCGGCTTCTTCCAGGGCCTGGCAGACGTGCAGCGCGTGATCAACCGCGTCTCGCGCGCCGTGCGCCGCGGCCTGCTCTCCGAGCGGCACCCGGCCTGATCACGGGCCCGGGGGCGACCGCAGCGCGCGCCGCATCTCCGGCGACATCTCGTCCGGCTCCCGCCGCGGCGGGGGCTGCGGATCGACCCGCGCCCGCCACCGCCGCAGGGAGATGCCCCGCTGGCGCAGCGCCGCGGGCAAGGTGAGCACGAGCGCGAGCGCCACGGCCACGGGGGCGGCCAGGAGCAACACCCGACCGGGATCCGGCCCGCCCGTGACGCTCGGCAACACCCAGAGCGCCACGGCCGGCGCGGCGAGCGCGGGCAGCGCGAACACGGGCGAGAGCCGAGGCGCCGGGCCGGGCCGAAGGCGGCGGCGCGCCCGGAGCGAGACGGCCCCGAGCAGCACCTGCCCGAGCACGAGCCCGCCGAGCGCCCCGAGCAGCGGCATCAAGGTGAGGCGCGAGACGAGCGGCGCGGCGGCCGTCAGC
>CAINDO010000408.1 GCA_903847385.1 uncultured Myxococcales bacterium | reverse complement strand
GCGGGCGGCGGCGACCAGGGGGTGGTCGGCGCGGGCCGAGGCCCGGCAGGCCTCGAGGGTCAGGGGCTCGGCGGGCGCGGCGGCGGCGGCCGGCCCGACGGCCGACAGCGCGCCGGTGAAGATGACGAGACGCTGCCACATGGCGGCGAGTTGTCGCGCGAAGCCCCCGCCCGATGCAATGGGCGGACTCGCGGGGGTGAACCGAATCCCGAGGCGGCGCCCCGGGGAAGAAGCGCCGCCTCAGGTCCGGCATCACTCGATGCGGTCGTGGGCCTCGAGGACGGGCGCCATGCGGTCGGGACCGTGGCAGACCGCGCAGGTCTCGCCGCCGACCGAGTTCTGCTGGATGTGCAGCAGGGCGGCGTCGCTGTCGTGGCAGGTGCCGCAGGCGCGGCTCGTGGGCTTGTTCTTCCAGTCGGCGCCGTTGGCCAGCGACTCGTCGTGGCAGGCGTCGCAGTCGGCCGGGGAGCGCGGGTACGAGAGCGTGCTGTAGTCGTGGCTGCCGCCCGGCAGGCTGTTGACCGTGTAGGTCCCGCCGGCGATGACGCTGGGCAGGTTGCGGCCCATGTGCGCCTTGTGGACCAGGTGCTGGAGGTCGACCGTGACCGGGTCGTTGCCCGTGTACGGGTCGAACGTGCCCTGGTTGTGGCAGCTCACGCAGTACTTCACGTCGTAGCCGCTGTGCAGGCGCTGGTCCGCGTGGCAGGTGCGGCACTTGTCCATGTTGACCAGGTCGCGGGTGATGGCCGGCGCGGCCACATCCGGCACGGGCACGAAGTCGAACGTGGCGTTCGTTTTGTTGGGCACGCCCGCCGCGCTGCTGAAGGCCATGGCGACGCGGTGGGTGAGCGCCGGCTGGAAGGCGACCGGGAAGGGGTACAGCGTGTTGTAGCCGGCGACGTGGTCACGGGCGTTGTTGATCGTGCGGATGTCGCCATCGACATCGGCCTCGGGCAGCCCGAAGCGGTAGGTCCAGACACCGGCGCCGACGTTCGTGAGCACACCCGTCGTCGAGGTCTCCGAGGTGCCCTGGGATACGACCGGCTGGTCGTTCTTCGTCCGGAACTTGTTGATGTAGCTCTGCCAGTGGCTCGACGCGCCGGCCTCGCCGGGCACCAGCTTGGAGAGCAGGAACGAGACGGTGCCGAAGACGGCGCGATCGGTGACCGGCACGCCGGCGTCGTCCAGCGTGAAGGTCACGACGACGCTGCCATCGTTGGTCTCATCGGGCTCGCCGTCGTTGACCACGACACCCGTGATCGTCGCGCTCAGGGTCCGCAGGTCGATGTCGTTCGCCGCGGCGACGAGGTGCTGCTCGGCCAGCGCCACGGGGTTGTGGCAGAAGCCGCAGGTGCCCGGATCGGGGTTGTTGTGCAGCGTGCCGCCATCGACCACACCCTTGATGCCGGTGTAGACCGTGTTGTCGTAGGTGATCGCCGTGTGGCAGTCGCTGCACGCCGTCCGACTGGGCTTGGTGAAGTGATAGGCGTCCGTGCCCTGGTGGCAGGTCGCGCAGTTGTTGGCGACCTGCGGATAGGTCAGCCCGCTGTAGTCGCCGAGCCCGAAGGTCTGCGCCGTGTGGATCTTGTGGATCATCGTCGGCAGGTAGCCCTCGCCGCCGCCGAGCGTGGTCGTGTGACACACCGTGCAGGTGTTCACGTCGTAGCGGCTGCCGCCCCCGTGCATCGGGAAGTTGCGGCCCTCGAGGCGGCCGTGGCAGTTCGAGCAGGCCTCGTTGGTCACGACGTCGCGCGTGATGGCGTCGCCCGTCCCGGGCACGTCGAGGACCACATTGTAGGTCTCGGTGATCACCGGGCCGATGGAGAGCAGCAGGAACACTCGGGTCAGGCGCGCGGCGTCGTAAGTCGCCGCGACGTCCGTGGTGGAGAGGTACGTGTAGGTGCCGTCGCCGTTGTCGACGAGGCTCGCGATCGCCCGCTCACCGGTGGCGAGCGCGGTCCAGGTGTTCGTCTCGTGGGCGGCCGCGGCCGGAACGAGCTGGGCGAAGCCGAGGCGGAAGTACGCCGAGCGGGTCACGGTGGTGCCGGGCACGGCGAGGCCGGGGACCGGGTTGCCGCCGAGGTCGTACACCGAGAAGTCGAAGGTCGCGAACCCGCCTGCGACGGTGAAGCCATCGATCGTGGCGGTCATCGGGCCCGGGACGACGGGCAGCCGGGCGTCGGCGCCGTTCGCGCCATCGGAGACGACCACACTCTCGCCACCGCAGGTCAACGTGTAGGTGCCGTCGCCGTTGTCGACGACCGTGCAGCTCGCGCCGTCCTGGCCGTCGGCGCCGTTCTGGCCGTCGGCGCCGTTCTGGCCGTCGACGCCGTCGGTGCCGTCGGTGCCGTTGGTGCCGTCGGTGCCGTTGGTGCCGTCGACGCCGTTGGTGCCGTCTACGCCGTTGGTGCCGTCGGCGCCGTTGCGCACGACCACGCTGTCCTCGCCGCACGTGATCGTGAACGTGCCGTCGGCGTTGTCGAGCGCGGTGCAGTCGTCGCCATCGGCGCCGGGGGTGCCATCCGCTCCGGGCGGGCCATCGGCGCCTGGGGCGCCGTCGTCGCCGTTCGCGCCCTTGGCGCCGGGTTCGCCGGGCTCACCCTGGCCGATCACGACGCTGTCGGCGCCGCAGGTCACCGTCTTGGTGCCGTCGCCGTTGTCCACAAGGGTGCAGTCGTTGCCGGCGGCGCCGGCCTCGCCCGCTGCACCGCGATCGCCGGTACATCCGGCGAAACCACCCGCGACCAGCACGAAACCGGTGCTGATCAGGGCCATCACATTGGAACGCATCACATGCCTCGACTCGCAACATCCCGGGGTATCGCCGCCGGGTCGACCATCCTGCGGGGCGGACCCTATGTCGCGTGGGTCGATTCGGTCAATCGCCGGCCGACGATTGTCGGGCCGGTTTGACCGTGATCAATGTTCGATTTTTGGCCTCAGCCGGCCTCAGCCGGCCGCGTCGGCGTCGCGTCCCAGGGCCTTGGCCGACTTCACGCGGTCGAGCAGGCCGGCGAGGGGCGTGCCGGCGAAGACCTTGTCGATCACGTCCGTGAGGCTCTTGCCGCCCACGAACTGCTGCACGCTCATGGCCTCGGCGACCTTGACCAGGACCTCGTGGCTGGAGAGCGCGAGCAGGGCCTCGCTGAAGCCGCCCTGCGCGGCCTCGAAGCGCGCGACGGTGGCCTCGACCTCGGCCTTGAGGGCCACGAGGCGCAGGGTCTGCTCGGCCTCGAGCGACTCGCGGCGGAGCTGGGCCGCGGCGCGCTCGCGGGACAGGCCCGCCTCGTGGGTCACGCCGTCCGTCGCGGCCGTGGCCTCGGCCACGCGCTTCTGCGCCTCGCGCTGCTGGATCTCCGACTCCAGGGCCGCCAGGGCCACGCGCAGGCGGTTGCCCGCCTCGTCCACGCCGAGCTCCGACAGGCGCCGCGCCGTCTCGGCCCGGGCCTCGGCGGTGTGTCGGGCGATCTCCTCCTGACGCTGCGTGACCTCGAGCGTGCGGTTCGCGCGCAACAGACCGATGTTCGACTCCACGGCCTCGTGCTGCGCCAGGTTCAGCAGGCGGGCGATGTTCTCGTCGCCGATCTCGACCTGCAGCACCTCGACGTCCGTCACGTGCATGCCGTTCTCGGCGAAGACCATGCCGGGCCGCCCGCCGCCCTCGACGGCGGCGCCGAGCAGCGTGTCGCGGATGATGTCCACGCTCTGCCGGTAGAAGGTGTCCACGGAGATGCGCTTCACCACACCCTTGAGCACGGAGCGGACGTGGTCGCAGAGGAACTTCACGTAGTTCTCGACCTCGAACCACCGGGCCGAGTCGCCCTCGAAGTTCACCCGCAGCGAGTACTCCAGGCGCACGCGGACGTGGTCGGAGGTCTCGACCTCGCAGATGTCCGAGACCTTGTTGTTGAGCACGCGCAGGAACACGGTGCGCAGCAGCTTCTCGGTGCTCTTGGGTTTGCTGGTGGAGAGCTCGATGACCTCCAGCGTCTCGTCGTAGGCCAAGAGCAGGTTCCGGGGGCCGACCTCGACGCGGCGGTTGCCCTTCTTGTCGACCACCATCACGGCGTAGCCGACCCACACCGTCATCGAGGGCACCCCCTCGAATTTCGTGTTGAACACGATGGTGCGCGGCTGGTTGAACTGCGAGGCGCGGTCGGTCACGTCCCCCGCGGCGGCGCGCTCGCGGCTGGCACCATCCGCCGAGGCCGAGCCCTCGACGCGTCCCCCGCGGGCCGGGGCGGCCTGCGCGCGCTGGTAGTCGCCCTCGGAGACCACGCCGGCGCGCCCCTGCGGCGAGGCGTTGGCCACGGTGCGCAGCGAGCGGTTGTAGGCCAGGGCCTCCTCGTTGCCGGGGTACCAGGTCGTGCACTCGCGATCCGTCAGGATGCGGCGCACGATGACCTCCTCGACGGGGTTGGGCAGCAGCATCTGCGGCCCTTGCGCCATGCGGATCTCGCCCGTCTTGCGGTTCATCACGTAGCGGGCCTCGCCGGCGGGCACCGCCACGGCGAAGTGTTTCTCGCGGCCGTCGTACCGCACGAGGGAGTGCTCCTCGCGCGGGTAGTAGATGGCCGTCTCTTTGCCGGTGATGAAGAGCTCGTCGCCCTCTTTGCAGGCGCGCCCGCCCTCGGTGTAGGGCGCGATGACCTTCACGTGCAGGCCCTGGATCTCGTTGAGCTCCAGCGCCTTGAACTTCCGGTAGCCCTCTTTGACGATGAACATCTCCGTGGGCTCGGGGAACACGACCTTGGGGCCGCGCTCGTAGCGCTTCTTGCCGTTCTGGTCGACCAGGATGCAGTACTCCAGCCGCTCGAGCGTCAGGGCGTCGCGCACGTAGTTGCCCGACTCGTCCGTGACCACGCCCACCCCCGTCGGCGGGATGTAGAACGACACGTCCGTGCCCTTGATGATGAGCAGCTTGCCGACGGTCAGGTCCTCGGGGGCGTGGGCGCCCGCGACGGCCGTGGCCTCGCCCGCGCCCTCGACGGCGGGTTTGATGACCGCCGTGCTCCAGTTCTTGCGGGCCTCGTCCTCGTTGTAGACGCGCACGAGCAGGTACTGGTTGGACCGCAGGTGGTGGCCCTGGATGAGCTTGACGATCTGCCCCGGCCACAGCGCGAAGGCGCAGGGCCCGGTGATGTTGATCTTCCGGCCCACCTCGAGGTCCGGCCCGGGGTGCACGCCGCCCGGGGTGGGGTGGTCGTTGCGCACCGAGGGGTTCTTCAGCACCAGGTAGTAGCCCTCGGGGGCGATGGCGATCTGCTGGACCGCCTCCTCGAGGCCACAGGGCTCGAAACGTTTGGTGGTCTGATTGAAGACCACCGGACGCTCCTGCGCCGTCGGGTTGATGACCGTCGGGCCGGTGTAGGTCTTCACCACGCCCTTGGTCACGTCCTGCATGTAGGCGTACTCGCTCGGGGCGAGCACCAGGTCACGCTTGCTGTTTCTCTCGTCCATGTCGGCTCCCCACGCTCCCTGCGGTCGAACGACCGCGATCGCCGAGTACCCGCGGCCGAACGCGTGTGCGGGACTAGGGGGGACCCGGGGGGTGGAGCGCAGGCGGCGCGTCGGGGGGAGGCGAGCGAGGGGGGGGCGGTCAGTCGCGGCCGAG